>JAZUOQ010000165.1:0-8274 GCA_045604775.1 Eubacteriales bacterium | reverse complement strand
ACATTTGTTTGTACATCCGTTACACTTTGTCGAACGCGATGAGTGTGTGAAGTTTTCAAGTGCTTCACGTGTAATTATTGTGCTTTGTTTTGTAGTCATTGAAATAAGAGCCGCACCGTATGCACCCATAAGTCCGGAAATTTCGGGACGTATAACATTTTTGCCAAGTTCCTTTTCAAATGCACGCAATACAGCATCGTTTAAAAAAGTTCCGCCTTGTACGATGACATTGTTACCCAGTTCGCTTGCACTTGTTGCACGGATAACTTTATACAGTGCATTTTTTACTACACTGATCGAAAGGCCTGCTGATATATCGCTGATTGACACACCGTCTTTCTGGGCCTGCTTTACTGAGGAATTCATAAATACGGTACATCTGCTGCCAAGGTCAACAGGTGAGCGGGCAAACAAACCTTTTTTTGCAAATTCGGGAACTGTGTGTCCCATTGATTTTGCAAAGGTTTCTATAAACGAACCGCAGCCGGACGAACACGCCTCATTAAGCATAATGCTGTCTATTGCACCGTTTCGTATTTTAAAGCATTTTATGTCTTGACCGCCGATATCCAGTATAAAATCCACATCGGGACAAAAATGTCTTGCGGCTGTATAATGTGCAATTGTTTCAACAATCCCCACATCAATACCAAATGCGTGCTTTATCAGTTCTTCGCCATAGCCTGTGACTGCACTTCCGCCGATTTGAATTCTGTTTTCGCACAGCGTGTATATTTCTTTTAATTGTTCTTTTACGATGTCAACGGGGTTGCCTTTGTTTGATGAATAGTATGTATAAAGTATTTCTTTGTTTTCATTTAACAAAACAAGTTTTGTTGTGGTACTTCCACAGTCAATGCCTAAATATGCTTTTCCGGTGTATGTGCTTATATCAAGTTGGTTTACCGATGCTTTTGAATGTCGCTTGGAAAACTTGTCATACTCTTCTTCGTTATTGAAAAGCGGAGGGAGTGCATTTATAATCGGTGCGTTACTCATACTGTTATCTATTGCATCAAGCAATGTACTCAATGTAAGTTTTTTGCCGTTTGTTGACGCATAAAACGCAGTGCCCAGTGCTACTGCATAGCGAGCATATTCGGGAAATACAGCGTTTTCATCATTAAGTTTAAGCGTTTTTTGAAAACGTTCCTGAAGACCTTTACAGTAGTAAAGCGGTCCGCCCAGAAACAATACTTTGCCTTTGATTTTTCTGCCTTGTGCAAGACCTGCAATGGTTTGATTTACTACCGCCTGGAATATGCTTGCTGCAATATCAGGTTTTGCAGCACCTTGATTTAAAAGTGGTTGGATATCTGTTTTTGCAAATACACCGCAACGTGACGCAATAGGGTATATTTTTTGGTGCGCAAGGCTTGCGGCGTCCATTTCATCAACAGTCATATCGAGAAGTGTTGCCATTTGGTCTATAAATGCGCCTGTACCGCCGGCACAGGTTCCGTTCATACGCTCGTCTGTACCTCCGTCAAAGAAGATTATCTTTGCATCTTCGCCGCCAAGTTCAATAACAGCGCTTGTATCAGGTTCCAGTACATTTATTACTTTTCCTACAACAAAAACTTCCTGTACAAACGGTACGTCGATACTTTCTGCAAGGCCCAGTCCTGCGGATCCCGAAATTGCTACCGAAAACTCATTTTCACCCATAAGCCCGCGTATTTCATTAAGCATTTCACTTACTTTTTGACGGACTTTTGAAAAATGACGTTCATATTTTTCGTATATGACCTTTTCACCATTTACAAGCACTAGCTTTGCAGTAGTAGAGCCAATATCAATGCCGAGTGAAAATTTATTTTCTGTCATATTTTGTCGCCTCTTTGTTATCATAATAGTATTAGTATATCATAACAAATATGAAATGTATAATAATTTTTTGTAAAATTTAGCCCGCCGAATAAAATCGGCGGGCTTATATTATTTATTGCCTGAGTCTTTGACAAGTACGTCGTGCGCACCGCCTTCGACAATAGATACAGAACTTACAAGCGTCAATTTTGCCTTTTGCTGAAGTTCGGGAATGGTAAGTGCACCGCAGTTGCACATTGTGGATTTGATTTTACTTAGTGTGACTGCAAGGTTATCGTGAAGCGGTCCTGCATATGGTACATAACAGTCAACACCTTCAACAAATGATAGTTTCTTGTCACCGCCAAGGTCATAACGCTGCCAGTTGCGCGCTCTTGCAGAGCCTTCACCCCAGTATTCTTTCATATAACTTCCGTTTACCAGTATCTTATTTGTTGGAGACTCATCAAAGCGAGAGAAGTACCTGCCCAGCATACAAAAATCACATCCCATAGCAAGCGCAAGTGTTATATGATAGTCGTGTACGATACCGCCATCGGAGCAGATAGGTACATAAACGCCGGTTTCCTCAAAGTATTTGTCTCTTGCCTGTGCAACATCGATTACTGCAGTAGCTTGACCGCGGCCGATACCTTTTGTTTCACGAGTAATACAGATTGAACCGCCGCCGATACCGATTTTTATAAAGTCAGCACCTGCGTCAGCCAAAAATCTAAACGGTTCTTCATCTACAACATTTCGGGCACCTACCTTGACTGTGTCGCCGTATTTTGAACGGATCCAGTCGATAGTACGTTTTTGCCATTCGGAAAAACCTTCCGAAGAGTCGATACAAAGCACATCGGCACCTGCTTCAACAAGTGCGGGAACACGTGTTTCATAATCTCTTGTGTTGATACCTGCACCTACAATATATCTCTTTTTGGAATCAAGAAGTTCACTCGGATTTTCTTTGTGTTGTTCATAGTCTTTTCTGAACACAAAAGAACAAAGGTTGCCATTTTTATCTACGAGCGGTAGCGAGTTGAGTTTGTGATCCCAAATAATATCGTTTGCTTCTTTCAGTGTTGTTGTTTCGGGGGCTGTGATAAGTTTTTCCAATGGAGTCATAAAAGTGGAAACTTTTTCTGATTTGTCCATTCTGCTTATTCTGTAGTCACGGCCTGTAACGATACCTAAAAGTTTACCGTGTGCTGTTCCGTCTTCTGTTACTGCGACGGTGGAAAAACCGTTTTTCTCTTTAAGTTCAAGAATATCACCGAGTGTCTGGTCAGGACGGATGTTTGAACCGGATACGACAAAGCCTGCCTTGTGGTTTTTAACTTTGCGTATCATTTCTGCTTGCTGTTCTACTGTTTGTGAACCGTAGATAAATGAAACGCCGCCTTCCTTTGCAAGTGCAATAGCCATTGTATCGTTAGATACTGACTGCATAATTGCAGATATAAGTGGTGTATTGAGCGAAAGTGCCGGCTCTTCACCTTTTTTATATTTAACAAGCGGAGTCTTCAAAGATACATTTGCGGGTATACATTCCGCACTGCTGTAACCGGGTACCAACAGGTACTCGCTGAAAGTGTGTGACGGTTTATCGTAATAGTATGCCATAAAGTCTCTCCTTTAATTTCTGTATATTTTAGATATTATAACTCATTTCTTTTGAAAATAAAAGACTTTTTTAAAAAATATTTTCGTATTGACTTTAGGTATATTATGCATTATAATCTTATTAAATTAATAGAAAGGTTTTGCATAAAATGAAAACATTAAGAAAAATTGCACTTACATTAATGGTACTTACACTTGTTCTCGGTTGTTTTGCAGGCTGTGCATCCGACAAAGGAAATGACACACTTGTAATGGCTACAAACGCTGCTTTCCCGCCTTATGAATTTAAGGCTGATGACGGAAGTTACGCAGGTATTGATATTGAGATTGCTGAACTTATTGCTGAGAAAATGAATAAGACTCTTGAAATTCAGGATGTTGAGTTCGGTTCAATCGTTGGCGGTGTTGAATCCGGCAAATATGATCTCGGTATCGCAGGTATGACTGTTACTGATGAGCGTTTGGAAAGCGTTAACTTTTCAGAATCCTATGCTACAGGTATTCAGGTAGTTATTGTTAAAGAAGACAGTAAGTATGCTTCCTATGAAGATTTTTATACAGGCTACGATGAAGAAGGCAATCCCTCAGGTGTTGTTGAAGGTATAAAGATAGGTGTTCAGCAGGATACCACAGGTGATATTTATTCTTCTTCTGAACCGGCTGAGTGGGGCTTTGGCAAAGATAATGTAGAACGTTATAAGACAGGTGCTGATGCTGTTCAGGCTCTTATTACAGATAAAGTAGATGCTGTTATTATTGATAACGAGCCTGCTAAGTCTTTTGTTGCAGCAAATGAAGGCCTTAAAATTCTTGAAACTGAGTATGTTGTTGAAGATTATGCAATTGCTATCAACAAAGAGAATACAGAACTTCTTGATGAAGTTAACAAAATCATTGCTGAACTTAAAGCTGACGGAACCCTTGCTTCAATAATTGAAGAATATATTCCTGCAGAATAATTGATAAATAAAACGGGGACGCCCTTACGGCGTTCCCGTTTCTATGTTTGCCGAAAGGATAATTTATGAATTTTCTCACTGAATTGAAAGAAGACTTCATCTTTAATTTTATTGAAGGTGACAGGTGGGAATGGATTGTTGAAGGTTTACGTAATACTCTTATTATAACATTGTTCTCTCTTATAATGGGTATAGCTATCGGTATTATTGTTGCCGCAGTTCGTTCTACTTTTGATAAAAACAAAGAAACTCTCGCCAAAAAGGGAGGTATCGGATATTATTTATTATCGATACTTAACTGGGTGTGTAATCTTTATCTTACAGTAATTCGAGGTACACCTGTTGTTGTTCAACTTATGATATGGTATTTTATTATTATGGTAAGTACCACAAACGGTGTTATTGTTGCAATAGTTGCGTTTGGTGTAAACTCGGGTGCATATGTTGCGGAAATTTTCAGAAGCGGTATTATGTCAGTTGATAATGGTCAGTTTGAAGCCGGCAGGTCGCTTGGTTTTAATTATTTACAGACAATGATGTACATAATCATTCCGCAGGCTTTTAAAACAGTACTCCCTACACTTTGTAACGAGTTTATAGTTCTTATAAAAGAAACCTCTATTGCAGGTTATGTCGGGGTTATGGATCTTACCAAAGCAGGTGATCTTATACGCGGCAGAACTTTTTCAGCCTTTATGCCGCTTATTGCGGTAGCTATCATCTATCTTGTGTTGGTTATAGTGTTGACATCACTTGTAGGTGTTCTTGAAAGGAGGCTGCGTAAGAGTGAGAGATAATGTACTTATCAGTGTTAAAGAACTTAAAAAACATTATAACGGCGGTGCTATAAAGGCGCTGGATGGTATTGATATTGATATTTGTCGCGGCGAGGTCGTGGTTGTCGTCGGACCGTCAGGAAGCGGTAAATCTACGCTTCTTCGCAGTTTAAATCTTCTTGAAACTCCTACGTCAGGCAAAATCGTTTTTGACGGAACTGATATTAACGGTAAGAAAGTAAACATAAACATTCATCGTCAGAAAATGGGTATGGTGTTCCAGCATTTTAATCTTTTTCCGCATATGAATATTCTTAAGAATATGACTATTGCACCTATGAAATTAAAAGGTATGTCAAAGGACGAAGCAGAAAAGCTTGCTATGTCTTTGCTTGAGCGAGTAGGCCTTGCTGACAGGGCAAAGGCGTATCCGTCACAACTCTCTGGCGGTCAGAAGCAGCGCGTTGCAATAGTGCGTGCTCTTTGCATGCAGCCTGAGGTTATGCTGTTTGATGAGCCCACTTCAGCACTTGATCCCGAAATGGTCGGCGAGGTTTTAGACGTTATGAAACAGTTGGCCGGTGAAGGTATGACAATGGTAGTTGTCACTCACGAAATGGGCTTTGCCAAGGAAGTGGGAAGCCGGGTTGTATTTATGGATAACGGCACGATTATCGAAGAGGGCACACCGTCAGAAATTTTTGATAATCCGAAAAATCCCAGACTTAAAGATTTTCTGGCAAAAGTATTATAAAAGGAGAATTAATTATGAATAAAGTAGGTATCCAACTTTATACTATCCGTGATTGGTTTGACACTGAGGAAAAGACAGCAGAGGCTTTTAAGCGTCTTGGTGAAATGGGATACACACAGGCTCAGACTGCAGGTACTTATAGTTATATTACTCCTGAGAAGTTTGCCGATCTTGCAAAGCAAAACGGCATTGAGATTGTTGGTACACATTATGATTGGGATCTTATCAGAAATGATGTCGAGGGTACAATGAAGTATCACGATATTCTCGGTACAAAAAATGTAGGTATCGGTGGTATGCCAAAAGAAGCGCGCAAATCTAAAGAAGCTCTACTTCAGTTTATTGATGAGGTCAATGAAGTTGCAGCAAAGTATGCCGCTAAAGGCTACAAGTTTACTTATCATAATCATAGCTTTGAGTTTAAAAAGTTTGATGGAAAAACTCTGATGGACTATCTTATTGAGGGCTTTGATAAAGATAATATCTCTTTTGTTCTTGATACATATTGGTTACAGCACGGCGGTGTTGATATCCGTCGTATGCTTGAACGTCTGGAAGGCAGAGTTGATATTCTTCATCTTAAGGATATGGGTGCCTGCGCAGGCGGAGATCTTGGGAATGTTCCATATATCACAGATGTTGGTAACGGTAATATTGATTTTAAAGATATTATACCTCTTGCAGAGTCACTGGGTGTTAAATATTTTGTTGTTGAGCAGGATGGTAACTACGAGATAGACTCGATTACATCTGCAAAAGCTTGTATTGATTATCTTAAATCAAATATAATGAAATAAGTGAGATCTAAATAACCCTTTGAAAACAAAATGTTTTCAAAGGGTTATTTATTATGCATACATTCCGTTACTTTTCATATATGCAAAAAGTCTTTCACCGTGCTGTTGTTCATCTGCTTGTATACGGTTAAGCATTTTTCTTGCATCCGGGTTGGCAAATTCAAATACGCTGGTGTTATAAACTGAGGAAACGTGCTTTTCAGCACTTAACATATCTTTGCACATTAATTCATCGTTCTTTTTAGAGTCTTCGTCGGTATATTCAACAGCGCCGCAGTATAGGTTGTTTGTGCTCATAGGTGGTGCAACGATATCTTGAACTTTTCCTTGCATCATATCACATATGGTTTTGTGATGTTCACGCTCTATATCAGCCATTGAAAGAAACAGGTTTTTCAGTTCCTCGCTTTTTGTGCGCTGGGCATAGGTTTCATATTTGAATATGCATAGCGTTTCCTGTTCAAGAAGATCCTTTAGTAAATCTTTTTCTTTTGTTGTAAGTTCCATTAAATTTCTCCTTTCTGTTAACATAATAGACAGATAAAGAGAAATTTAAACAGTAAAAATAAAATTATTCCAGTTTTTAATATGTAATATAAATTAATATGATATTAGAAACTAAAGTGATTTGAGTGCGATTAATAGTACTAAATTATTTGAGAATTTTATTACATCAAATGATTAAAATTTTTAACTAAAAAGCAATAATACACAAATAAATCTGATAGTAAATATCATATTATATCAAAATGTATTTTAGAATTATTCTAAAAAAGTATTGACAAAAAGAAAAAAGGGTGTTATACTTAGTACAAATAAATCAGAAAGGCGGGTGCTTATGGATACAAAAACGGTAGCTGATAAACTTCATAAACATGGTTTACGTGTAACTCCTCAGCGTATTTGGGTATATGATTATCTTGATGCGAATCGTGTTCATCCTGATTGTGATGAAGTATACGAGGGGCTAAGGGCAAGTGATCGTCGTTTAACACGTGCAACTGTTTACAATGTGCTTCAGGCGCTTGTTAAGAATGGACTTGCAGTGGAAGTTAAAGTTGACGGTGAACGTCTTCATTATGATGCGAATGTAGAACTGCACGGACATTTTATATGTTCTCATTGCTCGCGTATCTATGACTTTGAAGTTGATAAGCTTGAAGTAAGCGGTCTTTATGGTTTTAAAACACATTTTAAAGATGTGTATTTCACAGGTGTATGTAAAAAATGTTTATAAAATTCAGAAGGAGATTTTAAGTATGAAAAAGTATGTATGCAAGGTATGCGGTTATGTTCACGAAGGAAATGAGGCACCGGAAATTTGCCCCATTTGTAAACAGCCCTCTGATAAGTTTGAGGAGATGACTGATAAGACATGGGCAGCAGAGCACATTGTGGGTGTTGCAAATGGTGCGCCTGCTGATATTATTGAGGATCTTCGTGCTAATTTTGTTGGCGAGTGCTCTGAAGTGGGAATGTATCTCGCAATGGCAAGAGTTGCACATAGAGAAGGTTATCCCGAAATTGGTCTTTACTGGGAAAAAGCAGCT
>JAZUOQ010000164.1:0-4426 GCA_045604775.1 Eubacteriales bacterium | reverse complement strand
GAGACTCCTTAATAGCTTGAGTTTTACCTTGTTCATAGAGTCTGTCGATATTATTGCGCTCTGATTCTGGCATATGAAAAATTCGCTGGAAGCCATATCATAAGGGTAGGGTACATAGACCGATGACTCAGAAAAAGTGTCACGAAGTATATGCATCGCCTAATGTGGAAGTTGCAACACACGGTTTTTCACACCCTGTTCTTAATTGGATACCTACAGGTTCTATGGTATATGAGATAATAGAAGACAGGCGCAGGATAGAGCAAGAGTATGGTGTCATCTGCCGCGGCCACGCATATCCGTATGGAAGATGGAATGATGATGTTGTAGAAGCATTGCGCCTTTGCGGGATTGTATATGCAAGAACTATTGTTTCTACATATAATTTTAAAATGCCTTCTGATTGGCTTCGTCTTAATCCTACCTGTCATCACAAGGATGAAAGGCTTAATGAGCTTTGTGATAAGTTTATAAATAACTCCCCTGATCGCGAGCCGTGGCTGTTCTATCTGTGGGGACATTCGTTTGAATTTGAGTCTGATGATAATTGGAACGTAATTGAACAGTTTTTTGAAAATGTGGCAAACAAAGATGATATATGGTACGCTACCAATATTGAAGTATACGACTACGAAAAAGCGTTCAAGTCGCTCATATACTCTGCAGACGGCACCAGAATATACAATCCGTCCGCTGTTGATGTCTGGGTTGTAAAGCACAAACAAAACCCCATTTGTATAAAAGCCGGCGGATATGCGGAGATAAACTGATGAACAAGTTTGTTTATGAGACAGAGGCGACGGCTGTAAATGTCGGGTTTGACGGCAGAATGGGTATTGCAGACATAATGGGTGCTATGCAGTATGCGGTTATGCTTCACTCGGATGAAATGGATGTCGGGTTCCGGCGTATGTTAAGGGAATTCAACTCAAAATGGGTAATTGTAAAACTTCGTCTTGAACTTGATAAAATACCTGTATGCAGTGACACACTTCATATTGAAACTTGGCCGCATAAGCCGGGTCCGCTTAAGTTTATGCGCTCGTATAAGTTATGCGATAACAGCGGTACTCAAATAATAGGCGGTATCTCCGACTGGTGTCTTATTGATGCTGATACTTTTGAAATAAAACGTTCGCGCGATGTATATTATCCCGAAATGGAGTATATTTCCGATAAAACGGTTAACGGAAAATACACAAATAAATCTGTTGATATGACAAATGATGACTATATTTACACGAAAACCGTGCGCCTTTCTGATCTTGATATGAACGGACACGTAAATAATGTCAGCTATATACAAATGGCAACCGATTGTTTTGGTGTTTCGGAAATGGAAATGCTTGAAATAAAAACCTTTGAAATGTATTTTGTTGCACAGTGCTTTGAGGGTGATAAAATCGATCTATATAAGAGGGAAGTGGACGGCATTATTTTTATTACAGCCAAAAAAGACGGCGGTGATGTATTCCGTGCGGTAATAAATTCTTGACAGACGAATATATATCACATATAATCAAATATAAAAAAGGGGGATTTTAGTATGAAAAGATCAATTCCTGTTTGTATTATTCTTACTATTGTCACTTGCGGCATCTACGGTATTTACTGGCTGATAAAACTCAATGATGAACTCAATGAATTGGCAGGTAATGAAAATGCAACAAGCGGTGTTGTTGTTTTCCTTCTTACACTTGTTACCTGCAATATTTACGGCTGGTATTGGTACTGGAAAATGGGCGAGAATGTTGATACTGTTAGAAACTCTTCAAACTCAGGTATAATCTATCTTATTTTAGGCTTGTTAGGGTTTGGTATTATAAACTATTGTCTTATGCAGGATGCAATTAATAAGAGTGTTGAAGCTTAACTCTGCACAAAACAGAAGACTAAAAAAAATGCTGGCCGGAATTGCTTTTGCAGTTTCGGTCGGTTTTTGTTATTGTATTTTTATTCGCATAACAGGTGTGGGGATACCCTGTCCTATTTATACCGTTACGGGATATAAATGCGCAAGTTGCGGTGTCACGCGTATGCTTTACAGCCTTTTTATGCTTGATGTCCGTGCGGCATATAATTATAATCCTGTTTTATTTTGTATGATTCCGCTTTTCGCAGTTGGCGGTGTACGCTTTGCGGTGCGGTATGTTAAGTATAATAACCTAATGCCGACTTGGTTTGAGAACATAATAATCATTGTAATGATAAGCGTACTGATAATTTACGCAGTGTTAAGAAATTTTAGTTGACGGCAAAAAATCGGTTTGGTATAATTCCATTAGTAATTTTTAAAGGAGATGCTGTTAATGATAAAAATCGGTATAATGGGTTATGGAAATCTTGGCCGCGGTATCGAATGTGCGATAAGGCAGAACGCAGATATGGAGCTTTGTGCTGTGTTTACGCGCCGTCCACCCGAAACAGTTAAGATACTGACTGAAGGTGTACCTGTATATCACGCAGATGATGCCGTAAAATTTAAGGATAAAATCGATGTAATGATACTGTGCGGCGGCAGTGCAACAGACCTTCCTGTACAAACTCCGGTACTTGCAAAGCTGTTTAATGTCGTTGACAGTTTTGATACACACGCAAAGATACCCGAACATTTTGATAATGTCGATAAAAGTGCAAAAGAAGGTGGCAATATTGCTGTTATCTCATGCGGTTGGGATCCGGGTATGTTTTCTCTTAACAGACTGTATGCAAACGCTATCCTTCCTGACGGTGCGGACTACACCTTCTGGGGTAAGGGAGTAAGTCAGGGCCATTCGGATGCAATACGCAGAATTGACGGTGTTGAAGATGCTAAGCAGTATACAATTCCTGTGGATGATGCTGTTAATATGGTAAGAGCGGGTTTGGAGCCTTCGCTTACAACACGTCAGAAACACACTCGCGAATGTTTTGTTGTGGCAAAAGACGGTGCAGACCTTGCATACATTGAAAACGAAATAAAAACAATGCCTAACTACTTTGCAGACTATGATACTACAGTTCATTTTATAACAAAGGACGAACTTGTGAAAAATCACAGTGGTATTTCGCACGGTGGTGTAGTTATCCGTTCGGGTAAAACAGGTATTGAACTTGAAAACACACACATTATTGAGTATAGTTTAAAACTTGACTCTAATCCGGAGTTTACGGCATCTGTGATCGCAGCAGCTGCGCGTGCGGCGTATAAAATGAAAAATGAGGGCATGACAGGCTGTAAAACAATGTTTGATATTCCGCCTGCAATGTTATCCCAAAAAACTCCGGAAGAACTTAGGAAAACAATGCTGTAAAATAAAAATACCCGAGGATCACTCCTCGGGTTTTTCACATATTTGATTATACTGCTCTCTGTACTTTGCCGGAACGGAGGCATCTTGTACAAACATAAATATGCTTGGGTGTTCCGTTAACTACGGCTTTAACACGCATTACATTGGGTTTGAAGGTTCTGTTACTTCTTCTGTGTGAGTGGGAAACCTTAATTCCGAAAGTAACGCCCTTGCCGCAAACATCACATTTTGCCATAATTGATACACCTCCCTAAATTTTTACATCGATTATTCTAACACACACATTTTCAAAATGCAAGTGTTTTTTTATTTTTTATTGAATATAGCGCAAAAGTTTGATATAATACATAAAAATATGTCCACGGGAGGCAATGAAATGGATAGTAACGAACTCAAACTGACTCAACTGGTGGAAGAACTTGGACTTGAGGTCGTGTATATGCCTGAAAGCGGCAACAGTGTTAAGATAACAAACACTGATATAAACAGATGCGCACTTCAAATCGCAGGTTACTTTACTCATTTTGATGATACGCGCATTCAGATATTCGGTATGGTTGAAAATGATTATATTAATGATATCGATGCCGAAACCCGTGTTTCAAACCTGAACGAGTTTTTTAAATTCAATTTTCCCTGTATGATAATCACTCGTGATCTGTACGTTCCTGACGATATGATAGATGCGGCCATCAAACACGAGGTTCCGCTTTTCCGTACAAAAGAACATACCTCTGCATTTGTAAGCCGGATGGTTTATTATATGAACTCAAGGCTTGGTCCGCAAATAACTCGCCACGGTGTTCTCGTTGAGGTATACGGTGAGGGAATATTGTTGTTGGGCGAAAGCGGTGTCGGTAAAAGTGAAACCGCAATTGAACTTGTTAAGCGCGGACATCAGTTGATTGCAGATGACGCTGTAATTATTAAGCGCACAACCTCCTCAAAGCTTATGGGTACTGCACCGGAAGTGATACGATATTTTATTGAACTTCGCGGTATCGGTATCATAAATGTAAAACATATTTTCGGTATTGGCGCAGTGCTTGAACACGCTAATATTGATATGGTTGTAAACATTGAAAGCTGGGACAGCAATAAGACTTATGACAGACTGGGTATTGATACACAGT
>JAZUOQ010000163.1:0-4905 GCA_045604775.1 Eubacteriales bacterium | reverse complement strand
GGGACTTGATCCGCGCCGGGATGACAACATTCACCAGGCCGGTATTGGCAAACATATAACCGGGGATGGAAGAGGTAGCGTTCAGTTTGGAGAAACTATCATACTTGGCCGCCTCTGCGTCGGAGACCTTCATCTGGTTAGGCAGAATCAACTCGGTCATGGCGGTACAGCCGTCGAAGAAGTGGGTGCCGATGACATAGGGATCTGCGGTCTCGGACACTTCCTCAAAGACGAAGCTGCTGAGGCTGGTGCAGTTTGCGAAGGCATAATACTGAAAACGAACAGTTACTGTACAGTTTTCTGGAAAAACATTATTGCGGAAATCCGGCATTTTTAAAAATAGCCGGCGATAATGATCTGTTTATCAAGTATACACAATACGGTAGTATAACTATCAATATCAACGGTGAGCAAAAAACAGGACTGGAGTTAGCATTGAGTCCTGACATTGCAAAAGATATTATAAATGCATATTTATATCCCGCAGAAAAAGGATCCATCCTTGGTGAACGGGTTGCAGATATTGCAACCATTCCGTTTGAAACAGGTGTTTTCTTTTCAGACAGTATAATCGAAGTGCATGGCAGCGATAATCTTTATTCTTATTATGAATATTCTGAACAGTTTGAAAACACCCAAAACCTGATTACACATATAAAAAACGAAATAATATTAGATAATCAACTTAAGACTGATCTTAGTACTTCAATACCGGATACCACTCTTAATTTTGAGTCAGGTGCAAATATTTATATCTATAAAAAATCAGACGGTAAATTTGATGATACTGTCGGAGTAAGCTATCCCGGTTATTCAAATGGACGACTGGCATACAGAATCAGCGATACACTTTTAAATGAAATAGAAAATGCACTTACAAAAAAATCAAATACTGATCAAGTTAATTTACATCAGATCATAACTGATTTTGCAAATGAACTTAATTTTGAGCATCTTCCTAATTTCAATTTCGGTGAAACGCCAAACTATGACAATATTTGTTTTTACTCATATTGCGCACTTGACAGTTATCCCATAAAGGGCTCTGAATTTAACGATTTTACCAAGCGCTATTTTGATATAAAATACGATGTTGATAAAGATTATAATATTCCTGTTGAGATAGACAGCTACTATGATTACTATCTTATTCCCGACAATACTGCAATTGTTCATTACGATGGCTTGGAAAGCGGCAGTTACTATGAATGTACATTCAAGGCATATGATTTCTTTTATAACGAAACAAACAAAGCAAAATTTAATAATTTCATCGGTAACACTCAGCCGGAAAATGAACAAGCTTATGAAAAAGCATTGAAAAACTTTATCAAAGTAAACGGCACAGACGGGCTTGAAGCACAAGCTGACTTTGAACTTACTGTAGATTTTACCCTTAACGATAACGAACTTAATAAAATACTTTCTGTATCCGGCGGACGCGAACAATTTTACAAAGATGATCACAATACTTACCGCAGAATAATAGAAAAATACCTTGAAGATCTAAAACAATACAAAACAATTCATTCACATAAGCTATCAATAGGTGAAGCTGATGAAAATGGGCTTTATAAATGCTTTATGCATTTTACCGGCGATAACGATTATATATATGAGACATTTTTGATTAAAGACGGTATATGCCTTGGAAATGAATTGGACTTTGCTCAAAAAGTAAGCGATGCTTTTTATAATGAACTTTTATCCAAATTCACACTTAAGGATGCTGAAATCATTGATTGCGATATCAAAGATTATAAAATCATTGACGGTTACTATCAGGCATATATAAAATATGCAGTAAAACCCAGAACACTATTCTATGATGAATGGGTAGCGGGAAACGGCAAAGAAGACCCGGACCACCCCGGCTGGCTAATAGATAAAACTGCTTTTGTGTACTTCTCAATTGATGATGGAAAAATTAATATAAACTCTTACGGCACAGGTCCGTGATGTTCGTTTTTGAACGTTTTTGTTTCTTTTTGATTATGAACGCTTTTGTTTATCAATTTCAGCAACAGTTATTGACACAAAAGCGTTCATTTTTTATAATAAAAGAAAAAAAGAGAGGAATAGAAATATGAAAACAATCACTATTGTCGGCGCAGGTATGATGGGAAGTGCACTTGCATTTCCTGCAAGAGAAAACGGAAACGAAGTACGCATTGTAGGCACACACCTTGACAGAGATATAATAGACAACGCAAGAAAAACAAACCGCCATTTGAAATTCAACAAAGATTTCCCTGAGGGTTGTTCTTTCTACCATATTGAAGAACTTGAAAAAGCACTTGAAGGTACTGATTTTGTAATCGGCGGTGTAAGTTCATTCGGCGTTGAATGGTTCGGCGAAAATGTACTTCCTGTAATTCCCGAGAACGTACCGGTTATATCGGTTACAAAGGGTCTAATGGATACAGAAGACGGTACACTTCTTACATATCTTGATGTATGGAATGATATGCTTGCTAAAAAAGGCAAAAAACTTTGCCTTAATGCTATCGGCGGTCCGTGCACCAGCTATGAGCTTGTAGCACACGACCAGACAGAAGTTTCATTCTGCGGAAGTGATATGGAAGTTCTCCGTATGATAAAAAGTGCAATGGCTACTGATTACTATCATATCAGCCTCTCAACAGATATCGTAGGTGTTGAAAGTGCAGTTGCGCTCAAAAACGGTTATGCACTCGGCATTGCACTAACAATCGGTCTAAATCAAAAAGCTTTTGGTATTGACAGTGAGTTGCACTTTAACTCACAGGCTGCCGTATTCGGTCAGGCTGTGAGAGAAATGAATAAACTTCTCCATATCCAGAATGCAGGGGATTTTGATAATCTCGTACTCGGCGCCGGCGATCTTTATGTTACTGTTTACGGCGGAAGAACACGTTTAGTAGGTATTCTTTTAGGACGCGGTCTTAACATTGATGAAGCCAAAGAAGAACTCAACGGTGTTACCCTTGAATCACTTGTAGTCGCCGAACGTGTAGCACGTGCTATTAAAGTAAAAGCATCAAAAGGAATAGTTGATATTAAAGACTTCCCTCTCCTTATGCATATTGATGAAATAATCATCGGCAAAAAAGAAGTAAATATACCTTGGGAAAGCTTCACTTTTGAAAGATAATATGGTAAAATAAAGACAGGATAAAAGTCCTGTCTTTTTTTGTGAGGAAATGTATGAATATAATTGCACATATAAAAACAGATTTTCCCGAAAAATTCGGTATACCTCGGCAAAGCGGACTGTGTAATACTAAAGGCATTATTGAGTTTGTGCCCAAATATCGCGACATTACATCAGTACGCGGACTTGAAGGATTTTCACACATTTGGATTATCTGGCAGTTTTCTGAAAACCTTCATAACAGTTACTCCCCTACCGTTCGTCCACCCAGACTTGGCGGTAACAAACGTATGGGTGTTTTTGCAACCCGCTCACCGTATCGGCCTAATCCGCTTGGGCTGTCTTGCGTCAGACTGTTAAAAGTGGATACTGACTGTCAAAATGCACCCAAACTATATGTATCAGGGGCAGATATTATGGATGGCACACCAATATATGATATAAAACCGTATCTTCCGCATACCGACTGTATACCAGATGCTACTGGCGGCTTTTCTTCACCTCTTACCGATTACAAACTAAATGTCATAATACCGGAGTCTATTGATTATGAAAGAAAAGACGAACTTATAAAAATATTAGAACAGGATCCTCGCCCGTCTTATCATAATGATGAACGGATATACGGTATGAGTTTTGCTGATAAGCAAATAATGTTTTTTGTCAAAGACGGAACTCTTACGGTAACTAAAATAGAATAAATAAAACGCCTTCACTATTGAAGGCGTTTTATTACATTTTACCATTAATATCTTCTATAATTTTACCCATTCTTTCAAAAGTGTTATCCACCTCACGCTCAAATTCCTGCGCCGAAATTCTCAAAACTCCTTTACGCACGGCAGTAAGCTGAATAAGCCCATCAGAAGTAACAACCCGTACCCTGTCATTTTTACCGATATCTGCGATAAGCTTTTCAATATACACATCACCCAACTCGTTTTCCTTAGTATAAGCAATATGTATGCCGTTATAATCATATCTTTCTCCTTTACCGCCTGAAACACGGTAGGCATCAAACACAAGTACTGTTTCTATCTGTGTAAAAGCGCTGTAATTTGATAAAATATCAGCAAGCCTTACCCTTGCAGCATCCAAATCCGACTTTGCAATTTCCTTTAGATCCTCCCACGCAAAAATCACATTATAACCATCAACAATAAGCAGATTTCTACGTGTGAGATCAACATTAACAGCCGATTGAGGCTTTGTTGATACCTTTGCCAAACCATACTCGCGTCGGCGGATAGGTCCAAACTCACGTAACATTATTGCCTCAAGTTCCTTATCGGTAATGTGCAAGTTACGATGGCTTATTCTGGGAGTTACATAAACCGTATCCGCTTTTAAACAGCTTTCGATATGCATATACTCAGATACCTTATCCCACTTAACATTAAAACCTGCGCCGCGTGTACAAAATACAGAGTCTGCAGTATTTTCCAATGAAAGGTCGATCCCGCTTGCTTTTTCTGTCTCACTCCTTTTGCTGTCTCCCAGATAATAGCCCGCCAGTGAGATTTCATTGCCGTTTTCATCATGGAACAGTGCATAAGGGAGGCTGGTAAGATGACTTCCGCCTTCATCCTCTTCAGAGGTAAGGTGAGACCGGCTTCTGGAATAGAAGGCGTTGAGCGAAAGATCCAGCTTCATCCAGTCTGTGATGCTGAGCATATCCCTCATGTAGACCTTATATTGGTTTGTCTTGTCCTGATGGTCGCCCTGCTGTCCCTGATATTCGAACGATACATAGTAGGAATTCCTGCTGTTGC
>JAZUOQ010000162.1:0-2939 GCA_045604775.1 Eubacteriales bacterium | reverse complement strand
AAGGAGGAGCGTCTTCGATATACCTTTGATAGAGTTAGCAAAGGTCTTGCATGTTTGTGATGTATGCGAAATCAGTATGGACGAACTCGAAGCGTTTGTTTCACGAAATATCACAGCAAATGTTTGAACAGGAGCGCTTACATACATATGTTTTGATTACAGGTGAATATTTAGTTGATGATCAAGTACATATAGGATACGGAATATCTGTAAAATCTACCGCAACCATCGAAGCCGATATTAAAACTGTTTTTCAGGATATTTCTGCGGATGAAAATTCGGTTGCAGATCTCATTCGAAATTGTAATTTGTATGAATTGGATCCCATTCATTTGCAAGATATTGTAGAAGATTTCCTTGCAAAAGTTGAAGGTGCTCCTGACAGATGCATTCTGACATCTGTCGGGAGTATTTTATTTAAATAAGCTTCATAAATGATAACGATTCCTCTTTGCGTGAATCTTACATAAAAAAGCAATAATGTTTCATGTAACCGTAATTGTCCGATTTTCTAAAAATATACAAGTTGCATTTGTAAAGAAATACCAAAAAACGACAAATTATGTCAATTATCACAAAAATTCTGTCAGTTATCATAAAAATTAAATTTTTTGAGTATATCTGTTATAATTAAATTAATATAATAACAAGGAATAATTGATATATGTTGGATAAGTTATCTGATTTCCTTTTGAATATGATGGAAAAAGACGGCGAGATAGAACCTGAATGCAGGGAAGCTTATGAGTACGGTTTAAAAATTATGATAGTCAACATTGCAGGTGTATTGATATCATTGATAATCGGTATTTTGATGTCTGCGATAATAGAAACTGTAGTTTTTCTGTTGTCATTTGCATTTACAAGACGGTTTACGGGAGGATATCACGCAGATAAATTTTATAAGTGTACACTTACAACCGGAACATTGGTGCTTGTTTCAAACATACTCACTAAAAATATGTCACTGCCTTGGTGGAGTTGTTTGATTATATCGTTGATTTCGCTGTTTGTTTTTATTAGGTATGCACCAATTGAAAATGAAAATAAACCGCTGTCCGGTCGGTTGAAACGCAGATGCAAAAATATATCTATTGTTTTGTTGTTTTCTCAATGCTTTGTGGGGGTGGCACTTTTGATTTTTAACTCTAAAATTTATAAAACTATTTTCATTTCTCTTTTATTTGTATCATTATTAATTTTAATAAGTATTTTGAAAGAAAGGAGTAAAAATAATGAAAAAGGTATCAAAGATGCTCGCTAAGATGTCTATGAAGACAGCAAGCAAGGCAACCGGAAAAGCTTCCGACTGGTTCGCTTTTCAGGTTAAAGAACCCAAGAATCTCAGCAAGATGATCAAAAAGTAAAAACAAACTGGCATATACCGAGCGGTGTATGCCTATTTGTTTTCAAAATTAGACGAAATAAAGTTTTTTACGATTGTAGTGTTGTCGTCAAATTTTAATACAATATCCTTGTTAGACAATATGTCAGACAAAAATAGAATAATTTCTTTGTTTTTTTGGTTGCATTTTTGAAAATTGCATATCAAATGATTTTCGTGAGAGGATAAAGTCTCTTGTGTTATCGCAGCTTTTTTTACATCAGAAAGTCCTACCAGATAGTCTAAACTGCAATCAAAAACTTTACTGATTTCTATGAGTGTTTGAAGTCTCGGTAATGATGCACCTCTTTCGATTGAACTAACACTTTCCTGGGAAATCCCGAGATGTGTAGATAGTCTGATTTGAGACATCTTTTTTTGACAACGTAATTCTAATATTCTTTTTGCTAAAATGCTTTTGCTTTTTTCTGATTGCATATAAATATCTCCTCAAAACTGATATATTTATATTCTAATATATAACAAGGCAGGTTTTTAGATGCAACGTATGTATTTTACCGCCGAAACAACAACCGAGGGTTGTTGTTTGACTTTTTTGAAGCGGTATGATAAAATGAAAACAATAATAAGTTAAGATTTGTTTTAGGAGGTTTGTGGTGATTAACATATTAATCTGTGACGATGATCTTTCTTTTCTTTCAGAAATGAAGAATACGCTGCGACAAACTATATTAAAAAGTAAGTTTTCTGATTTCGAATATAATATTTATGCTACGGATAATTCGGCTGACGCCTTAAAACAGTGTATTGAAGTTGATGTACATATTGTATTCTTAGATATTGATATGCCACGAATAAATGGTTTTGATATCGCTACTGCAATAAAAGAGAGAGCCAAAGGATCAAAAGTTATTTTTATCTCAAATTTTGATCATTTAGTTTATACCTCGTTTCGTTACAATCCGTTTAGATTTATCAGAAAAGAAGTTGTTTGCGAAGAATTGCTCGAAGCTTTTGAATCTGCTGTTAAAGAACTTGTTATAACTCAAAGATACTTGACTTTGGGAAATAAATATTTAAATAAGAAAATTTTTATTTCCGATATCTTATATTTTGAAAGTAAGGGTAATTATGTCGAAATAACCACATCCAGTGAAGAAAAATATGATTAATGATAGGCAAGATAATAATGATTTTTTGATCAATTCCAATGGAGGATAACATATATGTATCAAATCGATTTTCAAAAGCCAATCCATATTCATTTTATAGGAATCGGCGGAATTAGTATGAGCGGTCTTGCTGAAATCTTAATCAAAGCAAATTTTACCGTCAGTGGTTCAGATGACAAGCGTTCACCATTAACAGAACATCTAAGTAGCTTAGGTGCAAAGGTATCTTATGGTCTTCGCGCAGAAAATATTACCGATGATATCGAATTAGTAGTTTATACTGCTGCTATTTCACCAGAAAATGCTGAATATCAAGCTGCGCAAGAAAAACAAATACCAATGATGACAAGAGCTAACTTACTCGGTCAGATTATGAAAAATTATGCTACACCTATAGCCATCAGTGGTACACATGGAAAAAC
>JAZUOQ010000161.1:0-6437 GCA_045604775.1 Eubacteriales bacterium | reverse complement strand
GGAATAACGTTTGTAACGTAGTTGCCGTATGAATGGAAACCGCCGTTTAAAAGGGTTGTTGATGAGCCTTGACAAAAACTGAGCGTAGGAGACATACCAAGCATTCTGTTGCCGACAAGCCAATAATCAAACTCGTCAGTTGCAGCAGTTGCTGCGGTAACTGTGTTCCACGGAATATCAGCATTTACAGTGCCTGCAATAAAGGTATTGTTCAAAAAGACAATATCTGAGTAGGAATGCATATATCCATGGAAAAATGCTTTATGATTACTACCTTCGTAATAACCGGATTTGTAGAAGATGTTGTTATCAAAAACAAGTCTGTACTCACGGCCGGTACCAAGTGTCTTTAATCTACCTTCCCACACGTTTCTAAACTTTGCGTTGAAGTTAGAGTTTCTTACGATAAACCATGCATTTGCATCATCACATTTAATTTTGGTATAACCATTACCAAATGTGTTTGTCATATTTCTGTCAAGATACATATTGTCAAAAATAGTTGCACGGAAAGGTACGTTCTCACCGATAAGTCTTGCATTTGCAAGAATGTATTCGATATGAAGATTCTGGAAATACAGCATATCGTCATTCTGGCTCGGATTACCGTTTGTAGGTGAGAAAATGTAGTGGCCAGCATAGCTTGGGTTTACACCGTCAATCTGGCATGTTGTATTTGTGCCGGTAACACCGTTCTGATATACCCTAGTATTATTGAAAACAATATTAACAGGGTTATTGATGTTTGGTGTACGCCAGCCGTCCATAAATCTACCTGTCAAGGTAAAGCCGTGGAATTCGACATTACCATTTGAAACAGAGGACGCGATTGCGATGTATCTAACACGAACTGTCTTAGAATCGTAATCAGTATTCTTTGTCCAGTCCGAACCGTCGACTGCAGAACCTGCGTAATGCGGCTCGATTTCTGCAGCCTGTGTATAGAACCTAGCGGGGTATCTAACAATAAGATCACCGTCGTTAAGATCTACTACAAGGATGTTGGGATTTTCCACGCCATCCTCAGCCACTTTTGCATCAATCTGTGCGAGTGTTGCAAAAGCGTTTGTACCGATAGTATATGTATACTCGGTATCATTCCACGTGAACGTATAGTCACCCTCTGTTGCTGTGATGTCAGCATCGAGAACATACGTTCCGTCCATGTCAGGATCACAGTAGCTTTCCATTGACGGAGCTTCAGGCATTTCTGCTAAAAGCGTATCAAGATCCTCAGTTACTGCTGCAAATGACGGGATGCAGAAAACCGACATCATTGACACCAGCATGAGAACTGAAAGCACCATTGACAAGACACGTTTGCTTGTTGTGGTCATAGATTTCACTCCTTCTTAAAATTATTTTGTAATTTATACAAAATTTCATTCTCATTATAACCTTATATTTGTCAATATAACAGATGTATATTTCTACAGGTGGTAACAAAAAAATTTGAGAAAATTAATGCAAATTGCACAATCGCACTATACTATATTGAAAAGGATAACAAATTATAGTATAATATCATAAAACATTGATATTATAAAATTCACATGTCCGATTTATAGATTTATTTTATAGGAGAAAACTATGAAAAACATTTGGCATGATATAGACCCAAAGCGTATTAACCCTGATGATTTTGTAGCAGTAATTGAAATTTCAAAAGGCAGCAAGAAAAAATATGAGCTTGATAAGGAAACAGGGCTTATTATACTCGACCGTGTTCTGTACACGTCAACCCACTATCCTGCAAACTATGGGTTTATTCCGCGTTCATACGGTGATGACAGCGATCCGCTTGATGTATTGGTTTTGTGTTCAGAAGCGCTTGAACCGTTAACGCTTGTGCGCTGTTTCCCGATAGGTTTTATTTCTATGCTGGACGGCGGACATCACGATGAAAAAATAATTGCGATACCGTATGCCGACCCAACATATAACAAGTATCGTGACATTTCTGATCTGCCCGAACATATTTTTAACGAAATGGCTCATTTTTTCTCGGTTTACAAAGCACTTGAAGAAAAAGAAACCGTATCAGGTGAAGTAAACGGACGCGAAGCTGCCATTAAAGTAATCAAACAGGCTCTTGACCACTATATAGAATGTTTTTGCAGATAAATCTTCCTTATTATAATATATAAACATTAACGGCAAAATTAACAATTTGTATTTTAAAAGCGCTATTTTTGCAATATCAATCACAATTTATGAAATTAATACTGAAAAAATATGTGTTAAAATGTTTTCAAAAGCAAAAAGGAGTATTGTTATGGCTGAGTTTATGAGTGAAAATTTTTTGCTTAACGATAGTGTTTCAAAAAAACTTTATCACGATTACGCTGAAAAGTTACCAATAGTTGACTATCATTGTCACGTGAGTCCAAAAGAGATATATGAGGACAGGCATTTTGAAAACATTACACAGGTCTGGCTGGGCGGCGACCATTATAAATGGCGGCTTATGCGCTCAAACGGTGTTGATGAAAAATATATTACAGGCAATGCTTCCGACCGCGAGAAGTTTCAAAAGTTTGCCGAGGCATTACCGCTCGCAATAGGCAACCCGATGTATCATTGGTGTCATTTAGAACTCAAAAAATATTTCGGATACACAGGTGTTTTAAACTCAGAGACTGCAGACACGGTGTGGGATCTTGCAAATAAAATGCTTACACGTCAAGATATGGGTGTAAGAGGGCTTATTGAAAAAAGCAACGTTGCTTTTATCGGCACAACAGACGATCCTATCGACACGCTTGAGTGGCATAAAAAGATAGCAGACGAAGGTAAAATGAAAACAATCGTTGCACCTTCATTCCGTCCGGACAAGGCTCTTAATATTGATAAAAGCGATTGGCTTGATTATATAAAAACATTATCTGAGGTTTCAAAGACCGAGATAAACGGTATTGATGATATAAAATCAGCTCTTTCAAAGCGTATGGACGTATTTGAGGCGCATGGTTGCAAAGCGTCCGACCACGGCCTTGATGTTGCTATATATGCAACAGGTGACGCTGATGGGGCTGTCAGGCGTGCTCTTTCAGGCGAAACCGTTACCGGTACACAAGCAGAGGCTGTCAAGACCGAGCTTTTGCTGTACTGTGCAAAAGAATATGCAAAACGCAAATGGGTTATGCAAATACACTATAACTGTATGCGAAACCCCAACAGTATGCGTTTTAAGACACTGGGTGCGGATACGGGCTTTGACTGTATCGGGCCTGACAACAGCAGCAGAAAACTTGCAAAGTTACTTGACAGTCTTGACAGTGAAAATGCACTTCCCAAGACAGTTATTTACAGCCTTGACAACTGCGACAACGCTTTTATCGGCTCACTTATAGGGTCTTTTCAGGGCAGTGAAATCCAAGGCAAAATACAGCACGGAAGCGCATGGTGGTTTAACGACCACAAAGCCGGTATGCGTGAACAGATGACAAGTCTTGCAAATCTGGGAATACTGGGTAATTTTATCGGGATGCTTACAGATTCACGCAGTTTTTTAAGCTATACACGTCACGAATATTTCAGACGTATACTATGCGGACTTATAGGTGAATGGGTTCAAAACGGTGAATATCCTGAAGATATTAATACACTTGGCAATATTGTTGAAAGAATTTGTTATAAAAACGCTGTGCGTTATTTTGGATTGGAGGAAAAATAATGAAACTTTCATTTCGTTGGTACGGTGCTGATGATCCCATTTCTCTTGAATACATTTCTCAGATACCGGGTATGAAATCTATTGTATCTGCAGTATACGATGTAAAACCGGGTGAGGTATGGCCCGAAGAGAGTCTTAAGGCTATGAAAGAGCAGTGCGAAGCACACGGTCTTATATTTGATGTGGTTGAATCGATTCCTGTTCACGAAGATATAAAGCTGGGCAGAGGTGAAGTTGACAAGCTTCTTGAGGTGTACTGTGAAAACATCAGAAGATGTGCAAAATACGGCGTGAAATGCGTGACCTACAACTTTATGCCGGTATTTGACTGGACACGCACACAGCTGGACAAAAAAGCTCCGGACGGTTCTACCAGTCTTGTAATGTACTGGGAACAAATGAAAGGGCTTGACCCGCTCACTGATGACATTCATCTTCCGGGTTGGGACTCAAGTTATACACAGGATGAAGTACGTGAACTTATAACTGCATACGGTGAAATCGGCGAAGAAGGTTTGTGGAAAAACCTTGAGAGATTTCTTAAAAAAGTTATACCTGTAGCTGAGGAGTGCGGTATTCGTATGGCTATTCATCCGGACGATCCGCCATATTCAATATTTGGTTTACCAAGAATTATTACCAATGAAAAAAATCTCGACAGAATGCTTGCCATAGTTGACAGCCCTGCTAACAGTCTGTGTCTATGCACAGGCAGTCTTGGCTGTGCGGCATCAAATGATGTTGTTGTTCTCACCGAGAAGTATGCAAAAGCCGACAGGATCGCATTTATGCATATACGTAACGTTAAGATTATGGAAGACGGTTCTTTCGAGGAACGCGCGCACTTATCAGAATGCGGAAGCCTTGATATGTATGGCGTTGTTAAAGCTTTAACTGACAATGGTTTTAACGGATACGTACGTCCCGATCACGGCAGAATGATTTGGGGTGAGACCGGCAAACCGGGCTATGGCTTGTTTGATCGTGCACTGGGGGCTGCTTACATAAATGGTTTATTTGAAGCGTGTGAAAAGGAGAAGAAATAATGGAAAAGAATGTGCTTAACACCGACCTTTCGGGCAAGGTTGCAGTAGTTACAGGTGCAGGCGGTGTGCTTTGCAGTTATTTTGCAAAAGTGCTTGCAAGAGCCGGAGCTAAAGTTGCTCTTCTTGATATCAATGAACAGGCTGCATCACAATTTGCAAAAGAGATAACGGATGAAGGCGGTATTGCCAAAGCGTACTCTTGTAATGTTCTTGATAAAAGCATTTGTTATGATGTTGCTGACAGGGTTTTGACAGATTTCGGACCGTGTGATATACTTATAAACGGTGCAGGCGGAAACAACCCGAAAGCGACTACCGATAAAGAATATTATGAGGCGGGAGATATTGATGCCGACACAAAGTCGTTTTTTGACCTTGATGCTGATGGTGTAGGGTTTGTATTCAACTTAAATTTTCTTGGTACACTCTTGCCCACTCAGGCATTTGCAAGACAAATGGTTGGCAGAAAAGGCTGTAACATACTTAATATATCATCTATGAACGCCTATACACCTTTGACAAAAATACCTGCATATTCGGGTTCAAAAGCCGCAATTTCCAACTTCACACAATGGCTTGCAGTACACTTTTCAAGAGAAGGTATACGCGTAAATGCCATTGCACCCGGCTTTTTCTCGACAAAGCAAAACGCTAAGTTGTTATGGAATGATGACGGAACACCTACAGCACGCACAGGAAAAATACTGGCCGCTACACCTATGGGTAGATTTGGTGAGAGTGAGGAGCTTGCGGGTGGCCTGTTATTTCTGCTTGACAACAATGCGGCTAGCTTTATTACAGGTGTTGTTTTGGCAATAGACGGCGGTTTTTCTGCTTATTCAGGAGTTTAAAGGAGATTAAAAATGGAAAAATTTATACCTGTTGTTGTAATAAAAGAACTTAGTGAAACTGACAAAATATTAACTGCTCTTAAAAATAACGGAATCAATTGTGCCGAAATAACATTCCGTACTGCGTGTGCGGCTGAGGCTATTGAGTATGCAGTAAAGAATTATCCGGATATGAGTATCGGTGCAGGTACTGTTATAAATGCCCAGCAATGTGAAAAAGCACTTGCTGCCGGTGCTGAGTTTATTGTATCTCCCGGCCTTTCGGTTGCGGTTGCAAACATTTGTAAAGATAAAAATATCCCATACTACCCCGGCTGCGTAACACCGACCGAGATAATGCAGGCTTTAGAGCTTGGTATTACAACCGTTAAGTTCTTCCCTGCGAATGTATATGGCGGCCTTTCTGCCCTTAAAGCACTTTCTGCACCTTTTCCGCAGATTAAATTTATTCCTACAGGCGGTGTTGACAGAAGCAACATTGATGAGTTTCTAGCTTTTGATAAGATTGAGGCAATTGGTGGCAGCTTTTTTGTTAAAGAATCACTAGATAAAATGGAGGCAGAGAACAAATGAAAAGAATAATTACATTCGGTGAAATTATGCTTAGGCTTGCTCCAAATGGATATTATAGATTCTTCCAGAATGATCAAATGCAAGCAACTTTCGGTGGTGGCGAAGCTAACGTTGCTGTTTCTCTAGCTAATTATGGTATGGACAGTGTTTATGTGACAAAGCTTCCTAAACACGCTATCGGACAAGCAGCTGTAGATTCTCTTCGAGCATTCGGTGTTGATACATCGTAAATCGTTCGTGGAGGAGATAGGGTTGGTATCTATTTCCTTGAAACAGGTGCATCGCAGCGTG
>JAZUOQ010000160.1:0-2703 GCA_045604775.1 Eubacteriales bacterium | reverse complement strand
GACAAGAGTTATGATTTTGGTGATATTGAAAAAGAAATTATGAAACGGTTGGCAGGTGAATAAATTTGGCAGGCGGCATAAAAAATGAAATACTGCGCGAGTATGAAGCAAAACGCAGAAAAGCAGAACGAGAAGCGTTAAAAAGAAAAGCGAAAGCTTACGAAAAAATCAACGAACTTTTTGAAATAGACAGAGATATAAGCAACACTGCAACCGAGTACACCAAACGCATGATAAATGGTGAGGATGTCAAAGCCGAAATGAAACATGCGCTCTCTAAGTTTTCAGAAAAAAAACAAAAACTTTTAAAACAAAACGGACTAACTACAGATTTTTTTCTCCCGAAATATGAATGCAACATTTGTTCTGACACTGGATACATTTCAGGTGAAATTTGCTCGTGTCTTAAGAATCGTATAATAGAAGCTAATTTTCGTTCATCAAACATTGGCGGTTCATTATCGCATCAGCGTTTTGAAAACTTTGATTTTAATTTTTACTCTGATGAAAAAAAAGAAGGATACCCTACCTCACCCAGAGATAATATTAAACACAACTTTACGGTATGCCATACTTTTGCAGAAAAATTTGATGAAGTAAATAAAAGTCTGTTACTTATTGGCGCAACAGGACTTGGAAAAACTTATCTTTCTACATGTATTGCAAATAAACTGCTGGCATCCGGAAAAAGCGTTGTTTACATAAGTGCAGTAGAATTCTTCAAAAGAATAGAACGATCACGTTTTGACAGTGAAAATACAGATACTATTTTATTTGATAGTTGTGATTTGCTTATAATCGACGATTTAGGAACAGAGGCACCATCCGTTTATACAACAGCAGTTTTTTCAGATATACTTGACAAGCGCATACGAATGGGTAAAAAAATGATACTAAGTTCAAATAATAAATTTGCAGATTTCGAAAAAATCTACGGCGAACGCGTTTTTTCAAGGCTTGCAGGATGCTTTGAGTGTCTTTTATTTTATGGAAATGATATTCGTATACAGAAATTTATGAACGGAGATAGTATTTAATGAAAAGATTTATTTTAATTGTCGTTATAACTATGTTACTGTTTGCAAGCTGTGCACCGGATCAGGAAATGGCCCAGGAAAATGTGGTTGAAGTACAAACTATCGAAGAACTATCTTCATTATCAGGCATTGATATAAAAATTCCGTCAACTGCAAGAAATACATCTTTTTCAATAATTAACAGTATAATTGCAAAAGCAGATTATTCATATAACTCCGTTTTGTTCACACATAGGGCATCAAAACTAAGTTCAGGTGAAACACTCAGCGGTATAACTATAAAAGCAAGTCGAGAATCAAAGCTTACGTTTGACGATCGTGCAGAGATAACAGTTATTGACTATCCCAGTGGAGCAAGAGAGGCAGTATGGTATGTCAACGGCACCTATAACAGCCTGTACAGCGAAAAAAGTATATCTGATGATCTAATAACTGAGATATGCGATCTTATAATTTAAAAAAATGTCACCCGGCTGGGTGACATTTTTTTAAATATCTAAGCATATTAATTGATAAGAGTTTGTCCTTGGAGTGTGAAAATATGCATAAATATAGGTTGATAGCGATTATACTGTTTTTAGTGATGCTTATTATACCGTACAGCGCGTATATATTTAACGGTACTGAAAACGAAGAAGTACAACAATCTGAAGAAAATTCTATTTTTGATATGGAAATTACTGTTTATAAATCTGAAGATAAAACAGTCGAAGTTATGAAGTGCTATGAGTACATTTGCGGTGTTGTTGCAGGTGAAATGCCTGCAAGTTATGAAAAGGAAGCACTAAAGGCGCAGGCGGTTGCCGCATTTACATACACAGTAAATAAAATGAATTATGTAACCAGAAGTCCTGACAGCGACATTGGTCATAAAGGTGCTTATGTATGCGACGATTATTCCCATTGTAAAGCTTTTTTATCAAAAGATAAAGCAAAAGAGAAATGGGGCAAAAAAACATATAATAAATATTATCCAAATATCGAATCTGCAGTAAGTGATGTGCTCGGTAAAATAATCACATACAATGGTGAAGCTATTAATGCAGTATTTCACTCAATCTCAAGTGGAAAAACTGCATCAGCGGCTGAAATATGGGGAACTGATGTGAGTTATCTGACAAGCGTTAACTGCGAATACGATAAATCAGCCCGAGATTATGAAAGCAAAACAGAATTTAGTAAAGAAGAATTTTGTACTATACTTTACAATGAACTCGGAATTACACTTCCTGATGATGTTAACGAGTGGAAAACTTCTATAACATACAATGAATCGGGAGTAGTAAATAAGTTTATCATAAACGGAACAGAGTTATCCGGAACATATATTAGAAAACTATTTTCACTCAGAAGCGCTGCTTTTGATTTCAGCGCAAATGAAAAGTCAGTGACATTTACAGTATATGGATATGGGCATGGAGTAGGAATGTCACAATACGGTGCAAATGAAATGGCGAAAGAAGGGAAAAATTATGAGGAAATACTAAAATATTTTTATACCGGTATCGAGATAGAAGACTATTAATTTTAAAAAAATGTATAAATAATCTCCCTATGTCAAAAATAGATGTAACGGAGGTTTTAATAATGGATAACAAAAACATATTTGAAAAATCAAAAAAGCCGACATTTTATATTTTAGCCGCGCTGTCGGTCGCGGTGATAG
>JAZUOQ010000159.1:0-16756 GCA_045604775.1 Eubacteriales bacterium | reverse complement strand
CTTACAGGTACAGGATACTTTGATATGTATGCGTATGAGAAGTTTCATAACGGTGTCATGGATGATTATTTACCGACTGATGATGAAATTAAAAAATCACTTGAGAATTTACCTGAGGTAGAATGATGAAAAAATATTTATTACCGCAAAACGGACAGTTTTATAAAGCAAATTTGCATTGCCACACAAATGTGTCTGACGGAAAACTCTCACCTTTGGAGGTAAAGGAGCAGTATATGGCGCACGGTTATTCCATTGTTGCTTATACTGATCACGATGTACTTGTGCCACATCCTGAACTTGCGGAAGAAAATTTTTTGCCTCTTAATGGTTATGAAATAGAAATTAATATGCCAAAGGATCCGACAGGAGAAAAGCCTTTTACAAAATGCTGTCATCTGTGTCTTGTTGCAATTGAACCGGATAATATAAAACAGGTATGCTGGCACAGGGAAAAATATCTGTTTGGCAATGCTCCTCTTTACAAAGATGGAATTGTGTTTGATGAAAACGAACCGGATTTTGAACGCGTGTACACACCTGAATGCATTAGTGAGGTAATGAAACGCGGACGGGAAGGCGGCTTTTTTGTCACATACAATCATCCCAGTTGGTCCCTTGAGGATTATAACGATTATATAAACTATCACGGTATGCATGCAATGGAAATTGTTAATTACGGTTGTGAAGTTGACGGGTTTCCTGACTATAATCCGCGCGTATATGACGATATGCTCCGCGCAGGTAAACGCATTTACTGTATTGCGGCAGACGATAATCATAACAGAAAAGATCCAGATTCACCTCGGTATGATTCGTTTGGCGGTTTCACAATGATCAAGGCGGATAAGTTGGAGTATCGCGCTATTACCAAAGCTTTGGAAAACGGTGAATTTTATGCATCACAAGGACCTGAAATTAAAGAACTGTGGTATGAGAACGGAAAGGTACATATTGAATGTTCAGCTGCTCAAAAGATAGACTTGGTTTGCGGTAAACGTCGCTCAAATGCCGTTATTGCAAAAGACGGAAATTGGATAACCGAGGCTGAATTTGACATTCCTGCAGAAAGTGTATTTTTCCGTCTTACTGTAACTGACCCTACAGGCAAACACGCAAATACAAACGCATTTTTTCTTGATGAACTTTAAAAAGGGATATTTTTATCCCTTTTTTTATTGCATTTTATTTTGATAGGTATATAATAATTAGGGAGGTGAAAAGTATGGCAAATAAAAGTATGGATATGTGTAGTGGTCCGATATTTAAAAAAGTTGTCATATACACCATTCCACTTATACTTACAAGTATTTTACAACTTTTATTTAATGCAGCAGACCTTATTGTTGTCGGACGTTTCTGTGGAAGCGTATCACTTGCTGCGGTCGGTGCCACATCGTCACTTACAAACCTGCTCGTAAATTCGTTTATGGGACTTTCAACAGGTGCAGGTGTTGCGGCGGCACATGCGATTGGTGCCGGTGATGATAAATCTGTGCATCGAGTTGTACATACAACTATCCCTGTTGCAATCATTTCGGGCGGTATTGTATCTGTTGTCGGCATTGTTCTTTCAAGAACTCTTTTGGGAATGATGGATACCCCTGATAATATAATTGGATTGTCAACGTTGTATATGCGCATCTATTTTGCAGGAATGATATTCAATATGCTTTATAATTTCGGCGCATCCATACTGCGTGCGGCAGGCGATACAAAATCACCTTTGATATTTCTGCTTTTTGCAGGTGTTGTGAATATATGTCTTAATGTTGTATTTGTTACCGTATTTCATATGAATGTAGCCGGCGTTGCGCTTGCTACAACTATTTCACAGGCTGTTTCAGCGGTGCTTGTGACCGGTGCGCTTATGCGCAGAACGGATGCTTGTAAATTGATTATCAGCAAGTTAAAGATTTATAAGTATTCACTTAAAAAGATACTTATTATCGGTATACCCACAGGGATACAAAGTTCACTTTTTTCTTTAGCAAATATCGTGATTCAGTCGTCCGTTAACTCATTTGGTGATATTGCAATATCAGGATCCTCGGCGGCGTCTAACATCGAGGGATTTCTGTATGTAATAGTTCACTCATTTAGTATTACAGTACTCAATTTTGTAGGTCAGAACTACGGTGCAAAGTTGTTTGCACGGATTAAGCGTATATTTATTATCTGTATTATAAGTGTCAGCGTTTCGGGTGTTGTTACGGGTCTTTTATTCTATGTCTTCGGTGAACAACTTCTTTCGATTTATATTAACGATTCTCCGCTTGCAATACAATACGGTCTTGAACGAATTATTGTTTTTTCACTTACTTATTTTATATGCGGAATGATGGATTGTACATCCGGTGCACTTCGCGGTATGGATTCATCTCTTCCTGCAATGTTTATTACAATTACAGGCGTATGTGGAATTCGTATTGGATGGATAATGACATTTTTTAAAACCGAAATGTTCCATTCACTTACAGGTCTGTTCTTGTCTTTTCCTATTTCGTGGACAATAACATTTATTGCTCAGGCAATAGCGTTTGTGATAGTTTATAAAAAACGTAAGAAAAAAATTATTGTATAAAAGGAGGATAGTAAAATGATATATTATAACAAGGATGAATTACGTGATAAAACAAATTCATTGTGTGAAAAGCGAAAGTCGGAGATACTTAATGCTCAGGATAAACTTGTAATAAAAGGTACAATTTATTATGTAAGCAACGATGGCGATGACGAAAATGACGGCCTTAGTCCAAAAAGCGCTTGGAAAACTCTTGAAAAGGTATCTGAAACAGAGCTTTGTGAGGGAGATGGTGTGCTTTTTAAAAGAGGCGATTTGTTCAGGGGTTCAGTTATGACATATGCCGGTGTAAGCTATGGTGCATACGGCAAAGGTGAAAAACCGCGGTTTTATTCGTGGAATAAAGATCTTGCTGACCCTGCGCTTTGGGAACTGTATGACAATGTAAATAATATCTGGCATCTTTCTGAAAAAATACTTGACTGCGGTACGCTTGTTTTTAATGAAGGCGAATTTCATTCGGTAAAGCTTATTCCTTCATACATTCACGGTAAATTTGTTTGCAGAAATGATGATAGCAAGCTTTTTGATATGCGCGAAGAAATGGTGCGCGATCTAGATATATATTGGCATTTTGAGGACGTGCTTACCGAAAAGGAATCTAAGGGGGAAAGTTTCCCGATACCCGATATGAAGGTTGGCGGTATGGGAGATTTGTATTTGCGTTGCGACAAAGGAAACCCCGGCGAAATATTTAATTCAATTGAGGCTGTTGCAAAACAGCATATGTTCAGAGTTGGCTCAAATGCTAATGTTAAAATAGATAATCTGTGTATGAAATATATAGGTCAGCACGCTGTATCTGCGGGCGGAAAATGTGTTAAAGGGTTATGCGTGACCAACTGTGAAATGGGCTGGATAGGTGGATCTATACAGCATTATTTCGGTACTGATCCAAATTATCCGCAAGGCAGAAGAGGTACTGTTACCCGATACGGAAACGGTGTTGAAATATATGGCGGATGTGATGATTATGAGGTTAGCAATTGCTATATTTATGAGGTTTATGATGCCGGCGTCACACATCAGGTTACTACCGGCGGCAATAAGTATGAAATGACCAATGTGGTTTATAAAGATAACCTTATTGAAAAATGTGTTTACGGTATTGAGTATTTTCTTGATATGACAAAAGGCGATACTGAAAGTTTTATGGATAATATTGAAATGTGCGGTAATATCATAAGACTTTCAGGTTACGGTTGGGGGCAACAGCGCCATAATACCGATACGCCGGCGCTTATTAAAGGTTGGAGTTATATCAATAAAGCAAGCAACTATAGTGTTCATGATAATATATTTGATCGTTCGGCATACAGGATGTTACATCTTGTGGCACAAAAGGCTGAAAGCTGTCCCGTGATGTATAATAACACATATATTCAGAATATAGGCGGAATGCTCGGTCAGTACGGCGCGAACGAAGTTAAAGAACCGGATATATTGGCATTTGATGAGAATGCCTCTAAAACAGTCTTAGAAATATTTGGCGACAAAAACGCAAAGGTATACACGATAAAATAATAAAAACTTGGTGGCTTGCCACCAAGTTTTTATGTTAATATTTATTATTTATTATTTTATAATATTACCAAGTTTTGCGCGGTTACTCTATGTAAATTTTTTAGTCTCCCGAAAAAATCGGGGCACAATGATTTGGTTTAATTTATCATATTTTTTCTGCATTTTAATTTAATGTGTTTCGCTGCTCGAGTTTACGCTTTCGCCGCGTTTTGAATTTTAACTTTAGTATTTTACAGTTTTTTAAGCTGTTCGGATAAAAGATTCCGTTTCTTTACATTTTATAAACTTCAAAATCGGTTCAGCGTTTACAGTATGCAGGCGGTGTATCGTTTTTAATCATTTCGGTACGCCTCCTTTATATGTCTTTGCGCAAAACTTAAAACTGCCGATAAAATTTAAATGCGCAAAAGCTGTAATCTTTTTTACGGCTTTTGCGCTTTATGAAACGATCTTAAGTACTTCCCGCTGCGGTTTGGTGACAACCGTATGCGTTAAGCGCAATGCGCCGTGATATTCATTTTTAAAATTTATGTTACGCATATCGGTTTCTCCTTTCGTCAGCTTTTCTTCTTTGTGACTTTATAATAACACATCATTTTGAAAATGTCAACAGTTTTTATAAAATTTTTTAATATTTTTTAGCAATTTAATACAAGATAATTAAAGAGGCGGACTTTTTGTCCGCCTCTTATTAATATACTAATATATTAATTAGAACTTAAGAAGATTAATGAAAAGACCACCCTGAACGGTTCTGTTCTGGAAACCTTTCATATAAGGAGTTGATGTGAGATACCAGTCAGTAAACGGAACACGGTCGCGTGTGTTTTCGAGCATTGTGTACATTGAATTAACAACAGCATCAAGATATTCTTTGTTGTCCGAAAGAACTGTTGTCCACATCTGCCAGTCACTCTTAGTATAGTCTGAGCGTACATCAAGCGGAATACCGTATTCATTAACTTTTGTGAGATAGTATTTGATTTCGGTGTCGATTACTTTTTTATCAAATACATCGAGACCGAGAAGTCTATCCCATACCATATTGTATTTAAGAGACCAGCTATTCTCAGCATCAAAAGCGAGTTTATAATGATCGCCTTCAAAAGCTGTTTTTTCCCACTCGCGTGCAAACTCGTCTGCTTTTTTACGATAATATTCAGCCTCTTCGGTTTTACCAAGTCTTGTAATGAGTTGTGCCCAAGCGGCAAGTGCCTCGATAGCTTTTACAGAAAGGTTACAGTTGTGTGCAAGGTGACCTGCAAAGTCGTCAGTACAAAGCTGATTATCGGGATCATAACCGCATTTTACAAGGTAGTTTGCCCACTGTGTAAGTATATCATAATGCTTTTTAGCATATGAATCATCTTTTCTTGCTGCACAAAGAGCTGCAACGCAAAGAAGCATATTACCGCATTCTTCTACGGGCATCTGTTTTGAAAGGTATATATCTTCAAGTGTTAAACCTTCAAGATATTGCTTTTTGTCAAGAAAACGTTTTACGTACTTGTCACCGATACCGTAAACCTGCATATTCGCAAGCGGATACTGTCCTACATCGTGAGGAGCAAACTCATATTTCCACATACCATATTCACACAGCTTAAAGATCGGGTTAAGCATACCCTCAACAAGTGTGGGGTTGTAAATAAGGAATAACGGGATAGATGGGTAGGTGACATCAACTGTGCCGATACAGCCGTTTGAATAGTTCTCTTTTGATAAGAACTGAACTTCACCATTGTGGTAAGTAAGCTTATGAGCTGCAACAGTTTGACGATAAGCAAGAGCAACTATCTGTGCATATTTTTCACTGACAGCACTTGCTTTTTCTAAAAGCTCAGCATCAAATTTATCAGCCATAGCTTTGATTTTGTCATAATCTGCAATTGCAGCTTTTGCAATATCATCAAAGCTTGCACCGTCTTTGCGCCAGTATGCCTCAATATTTTCGCCGAAATATTGAATTGATTTGATATCATCATAGCCAACGGCGATAAAACCTTCTATAGCAGACGCGTTTACTTTCTTTTCGCAAGCAAGAGCGGGCCAACCGTTACATACTGCAGATTCGTCACCAAATTCAACAAGCTTGGTTTCAGAGTTTTCGGGATATGTATTTGCATTTCTGATCTTAGTACGTTTTGTGGCATCTTTGATTATGTATGTTTCGTGTTCAGGTGCCATAAGATGCAATGTGCCCCATTCAATTCTATGATCGTCACCGGAACGCTTAAGCATCATTTTTTTGCCACTTGAAGCAGTAATGGAATAATCGGTTTTTCCAAACACTACTTTTTGTTCAGGTGTGTTTACACACATTTCGCAACTTACATCAATATAAACTGCTAGTTCGTGATCTTTACCGTCCTTTATTTGCGCTTTATATGATATGTAAGAAACAGGTCTTGAAAGCAGCATAAGATCATCGGGAAGCAGCGGTGTCATAAACGAAAGAGTAAGTGAAAGTTTGTCGTTTTCAAATACATATTCAGTTGTGAGCGGTTTAACTTCAACACTTATCTGTTCAAGAACGTCAGGCTCTGTATAATAACGTGTGTTATCCGGCATAACAGAACCCATAAATTTATAAGATTTACCATCAAGCATAACAACGCCGGTCATATACTGACGCTGGCCGGTCCAATGACGAGGTGTATCGTCATATAGTTTATCAGCAAATTGCCAAACATTGAAAAAAGGGTCAACTGCGATTAAAGGGTATGCAGGTGCTCTGAAATTTTTCATAAATATTCTCCTTTTTATAAATTATAATTTAATTATAATGCTGTTTTTGCCGTTATACAATAGTTTTTATATTCTAAAAAGTATAAAAAACACGCATTTTTTCGTTTTTTATGTAATGGCGCTTATAATGTGCTAAAATATAGATATTAAAGTAGAAGGATATTATTATGAATACTGTACATATTTTAAATCCTGCGGCAGGGCAAGGGGCTGCACTTAAATTTAATGCTCTTGACAATGTGTATATTACTAAAGACAGGGGAGATGCAACACAGTATATACAAAAGCTTGGCAGTGATCCTGTAAAGCTGTGTGTTTATGGTGGTGACGGTACTGTTAATGAAGCGGTAAGTGGTATTTTACAGTCAGAAAATAAAAGCATTGATTTATGTATCTGTCCGACAGGTACGGGGAACGATTTGGCGCGAACTATTGCTGAATATGATGGTGATGTTATAAAAGCTGATGTACTTACACTAAATGACGGGTATGCCGTTAATGCGATAAACACAGGTTTTGATTTGTCGGTTGTATTACGTGCTGCTGAGTTTAAAAAACTTCCGTTTGTATCGGGCAGTATGGCGTATATACTTGGAATAGTAACTACTCTTTTTGGAAAAATGGGTCAAAGGATGAAAATTACTTACACCGATGTAAACGGAAAAACAGAGGTGTTTGAGGAAGAATGTCTGCTTGCAGTTGCCGCTAAAGGCAGATATTATGGCGGTGGGTTTAAAGCATCTCCTGCGGCAGATCTTACTGATGGCTGTATTGACCTTACCATTGTAAGAAAAGTATCACGTCTTAAGTTTATAAACCTTGTTGCTAAATATAAAAAGGGTAAACATATTGATATTAAGGCTTTAAAACCTTTTTGTGAGTTTGACAAAATACTTATTTATAAAAAATGTAAGAATGTAGTTATTGAGGGTATTGAGGATATATGTGCTGACGGTGAGGTCTTTAAGACACAGAGTGCGAAGATAGGTATTATCCCGAATGCGCTGAAAATAGTAAAATAGACTTAAGGAGTGGAAGTATGAAAAGACTACTTGTTGTTAACGGACCCAATCTTAATATGTTAGGTATAAGGGACCCTGAAATCTATGGTAAACGCACGTATCGAGATCTTGTGAATTATATTCGTGATTATGCAAAACAAAAAGGATGTGTAGTTAAATGCTTTCAGTCTAATTGTGAAGGTTCACTTATCGATGAAATACAGCATGCACACGGTATGTACGATGGTATCATAATAAATGCAGGTGGTTATACGCATACCAGTGTTGCTATTATGGATGCGATATCTTCTGTTTCGCCCATTCCGGCTGTAGAAGTACATATTTCCGATATCTCAAAGCGTGAAGAGTTCAGACGTCATTCTTATCTTACGGCTGTTTGTAAAAAGACGATTATGGGTCTTGGCTTTGACGGTTATCTGCGTGCTATAGATTTTCTTTTAAGCGAATAAAATAGAGACTGTAAAAACGTTATGTTTTTACAGTCTCTGTTTTTATTAATCAAGATATCCTGCGCGTGGAGTTAAATTAAAGTCGATTGCAAGTTGCTTTAAGTCTTCGTCGGTAATGTGTGCAAGGATTTTTTTATCTGCTATCTTCATATATATCTCTGCAGCTTTTTCAACTGTTTCGATAAGGCCGAACGCATCGTCAATATCTTTACCTGTACCGAATATGCCGTGCATACCCCATACGCAAAGACGTCTGTCTTTCATTTTTTCAGCAGTAGCTCTGCCTATTTCATCAGTACCGCAAACCATCCACGGTAAAACACCAACACCATCAGGGAATACTACCATACATTCTGTAATCATATACCAGAGTGTTTTTGTAAACTCTTTTTCGTCAAGTGAATGAACAAATGTCATTGCAATTACGTTTGTACAGTGTGTATGTATAACTATCTTGTGTTCGGGATCTACTTTGAGTCTTTCGATATGTGTCATAAAGTGAGCGGGCAGTTCACTTGTGGGACGACCGCCGTCTTCATATCCCCAAAGAATTTCCATCGTGGTACCGTTTTTACCGACACGGATAATACCAAGGTTGTTTTCCGGATCATTTTCAACATTCTTAAAGTATTTGCCTGTACCGGTCACAAGGTAAAGTTTACCTGCAAGATAAGATGCATCAAAAGAAATTTCAAATGTTCTTTTAACATCATTCAGATCAAGGTATTCTGCAGCTTCTTTTTCATCGATATTAAGGCTGATGTTACCGCCGTTGCGCTCATCCCAGCCAAGTCTGTACATATTAGATGTAAGTGCACAAAAATCTTTAAGAAATTTAGCATCTCTGATATTTTTCATTATTTTCTCTCCTCTAATATCTTTTTTTCATAGTCTTTAACCTGTTTGAGCCAAGACTCTTTTACAGGTACGCCCATCATATCACAGTAATAATCCCAAACTGCACCAAAGGGATATGTTTTATATTCCTCGGTAAGAGCAAGACGTGATGTATAATCACCCTCAAGTTCAATTTTCTTTAGCATTTCTGTTGGCTCAAGATAAGCACGGAGAAGTGCTTTTATCATATTACGTACACCTATTACCCAAGCAGCAATTCTGTTGATAGACGCATCAAAGAAATCAAGACCGATATGTGTTTTCTCAACAAGTCCCGAGCGTACAGGCGACTGTGCGATAGCGCAAAGCTCGTCGTCCATTATTACGACATGGTCGCTGTCCCAACGTACAGGGCGTGATACGTGCAAAAGAAGTTCATCGGTAAACTGTAAAACGGTGGGTATTTTGTCTGATATAACTTCGGTGGGGTGATAATGACCTGCATCAAGACAGCAAGCCTTGCCTCTTGAAACTGCATATGCTACAGCAAACTCGTTTGAAATTACAGTATAGCTTTCTGCACCGATACCGAAAACTTTACTTTCAATCGCATCAAGACTGTATTTGGGATCATATTCAACAGCAAATACCTCATCAAGAGCTGTTTTCATTCTTTCGCGAGGTGATTCACGGTCAACAGGGATATCTTTATATCCATCAGGGAACCAGAAGTTTGTAACGCACTTTTGACCTGTTTGTCTGCCAAAGTAATCTGCAATTTTCTTTGCACGTTTACAATGCTCTATCCAGAACTCGCGTACCTTTGCGTCAGCGCTTGAAAGCGTAAAACCGCTGTCTGCCATCGGGTGTGAAAAGCAGGTGGGATTAAAATCAAGACCAAGACCGTTTTTGTTTGCCCAGTCCACCCATTTATCAAAATGATGTGGTTCTAATTCATCAAGGTCCACTTTCTCATCGGTATCTGCATAAATTGCGTGTAAATTTACTTTGTGCTTACCCGGTATCATAGAAAGTGCTGTTTCAAGGTCGGCACGCAATTCGTCAGCTGTACGTGCAGCACCGGGGTAGTTACCGGTTGTCTGTATTCCGCCTGACAGCGCGATGTCTTTAAATAAGAATCCGTTTACATCGTCACCCTGCCAACAGTTGACTGAAATTTTAATGTTTTTAAGCGTGTCGAGCACTTTGTCAGTATCAACACCAATCTCGGCGTATGCCGCACGTGCCGCTTCATAAGCAACTTTGATTTTATTATCCATTATACTGCCTCCTTAGTTTTTTTATATTTTATCATATAAAATATAAAATGTCTATATTTGTTTGATATCTTGAAATTCGCGCAAAAAAATGGTAGTATATGAACAAAAATGTTCAAAAGGATGTGCAAACTGTTGAAAAAAGACCGTCAAGACAGCTTGATAGAGTATATAAAACGTAAAAAGAATGTGTCGGTGACTGAACTGTCAAAAAATTTGTTTGTTTCCGAGGCTACTGTTCGGCGTGATTTGGCAGAACTCGAAAATCGTGGTGTGGTGGGTCGTACTCACGGCGGTGCGTTTTTGCCGGAAGGTACAGGTGCTGAAAATCCTGCAAAGGTACGTGAGAAACTGCAGGTAAATGCCAAGCGTAAAATGGCGGAACTGGCAAAAGATTTTATTAAAGCGGATATGACCGTGTTTATGGATTCAAGTTCAAGTGCCGGTATGGTGATACCGTATATTGCCGCGGCCGGTGGAATATCGGTTATTACCAATGGCATACGCAACAGTTTTCAGCTTATGGAAAAAGGCGGTGCTAAAGTGTATCTTTGCGGCGGACTTGTAAGCCGGTATTCTGATGCGGCACTCGGGGCAGAGACGGTGGAGTTTCTGTCGCGGTTTCGTGCAGATCTGTGTATTATATCCTGTGGGGGAATAATAACAGACGGTGTGACTGAGGCTAGTCCGGAACAGGCAGATATAAAAAGACGTATGCTTAAAAATTCAAAGGTACGTCTTGCTTTATGCGATAGCAGTAAAATGGGCAAAAGCTGTATGAGTCTTATTTCAGACTTTTCAGATATTGATTTTATCATTACTGACTGTGTTCCGGATAAAAGAATCCAAGAGGCTGTATTGCGTAATGGTTGTGAAATTATCTGCACGGAGGAGGATAAATGAACGCAAAACTTAAAATGACCGTATCTATGCTGATATTCGGCACAATAGCTTTGTTTGTAAGGCAAATCGACCTGTCTTCGTCCGGTGTTGCGTTTTACCGTGCGTTTATAGCGCTTATTGGTCTGTGTATTTTTAAATTGATAAGACGAGAACGTTTTTTTGATAATGTTTCTAAAAAAAATATTTTTATGCTTATGCTATCCGGTGCGGCAATGGGTTTTAATTGGATATTCTTGTTTGAGTCTTATAAGTACACAAGCGTTGCGGTTTCCACAATATGTTACTACTTTGCGCCGGTTATTGTAATGATGCTTTGCCCTTTTATATTTAAAGAGCGTGTTACAGGTATTCAGATACTATGTTTTGTTATGTCAACAGTAGGTATAGTGCTTATTACACTGTCGGGTGGTATTCAAAGCGGATCAGTCAGGGGCGCTTTGTTAGCACTGATTGCAGCGGTGTTGTATGCATCTGTTATGCTTCTGAATAAAGGTATTAACGGTATATCGGGCATTGACAGAACATTGGGACAGTTTTTGTTTGCAGCACTTGTGATTTTTCCGTATGCGCTACTTACAAATGGCATATCTCTTAAAACACTTGATTTAAAAGGATTAATATGTCTTATTTTTGTAGGCTTGGTTTATACTTGTATATCATATGTACTGTATCTTACAGCGGTGTCTGAATTGCCGGGTAGATTGACTGCAATTATGGGATATCTTGACCCGCTTTGTGCCTGTGCACTATCTGCACTTGTATTCAGAGAGGGGATTAGTATTTTACAGATAATCGGAGGTGTTCTTATTTTAGGATTTACCTTAATTGAAAGTATAACGGAAAAAAACGTGTAACTTACCATATCACGTTAATGAATTTTCTGATATCAGGTGAATGATAGCGTGCACGCATATAGTACAGCCCATTCACATCCGGATGTATTATAGTTAAAACTGTCAGTTATGGAAATAGTGCTTCCGTGTAAGTCAAAGTGCTGATTAGCAAAACTTCCAATAAGGAAGTCTCGCCAATCAGCACTTTTTATATACGGTTTTATTTTCGATATTTATAAAATCAAAGTTTTTGCCGTCTGTTATTATACAACTGTGAGGTGAGTTGTCTTTTGGGATGGAAACGGAACCTGGGTTTACATACAAAAAAACTCCTTTTTTATTAAAAGCAGGAATATGGGTGTGACCGTTAAGCAGTATATCACCCTTTTTCAGTCTTGGCGGGTTGTGCTCGCCGTGTATGTGCCCGTGCTCTGCGTGTATTACGGTGTCGTTTAATAAAATATGTGCGTTTGTATTTATCTCAAAATCAAGTAGCATACCGTCCACATCTGCCTCGCAGTTTCCCTTGATGCAAATAATATCGTGTTTGATATCGTTAAGCATTTTTACAACTGCCTGCGGGTCATAATCACGCGGAAGAGCGTTGCGCGGTCCGTGATAGAGTATGTCACCGAGTAACAACAAACGTTGTGCGCCGCTTTCATTATAATAATCCAGTAGTTTTTTACAGTAATAACTTGAACCGTGTATATCACTTGCAATTAATATTTTCATTTTTGTCACCTCGCTGATATTTTAACATTAAACTGTTTGGTTGACAAGCCCTGTAAAATAATATAATATAAATCGGAAAGGAATGATTGGATGATATATACGCTTACGTTAAATCCGGCTATAGATAAAACGGCGGAAATTGCTGATTTTACTCTCGGCAGTGTCAATCGTATAACATCACTACGCATTGATGTGGGCGGAAAGGGGATTAATGTATCAAAAGTGATAAAAACCCTTGGCGGTAAAAGTGTTGCAATGGGTATTGTCGGCGGCAGTGGCGGTGATATGATATGTAATTATCTTGAAGAACAAGGTATTGAATTTGATTTTATAAAAACAGATTACGAAACGCGTGTCAATTTTAAAATAATAGACACCGATAATAAGGTCAACACTGATATAAATGAAAGCGGCAATCCTATATCGGCAGAAGACGTCGATGAAGTGTTTAGAAAACTTGATGCGCGTATTAAACCAAACGATATTGTTGTTATTGCAGGAAGTGTGCCAAAGGGTGCTCCTTTCAATATTTATGCAAAGCTTGTGCGTTTATGCAATGCACATGAGGCACTTGCCATACTTGATGCAGACGGAGTGTTGCTTTGTGAGGGTATTAAATCAAAGCCTTTCCTTATTAAGCCAAACATTGACGAACTTCGTCGTATGAGTAAAAAAGAACTGACTTCTGTTTGCGACATCGCTACATATGCCAAAAGTATTGTTGACAGCGGTATACCTAATGTTGTGGTATCCCTTGGCGGTGACGGTGCACTGTTTTGCAGTAAGGATGGGATATACCATGCTCACGGATTAAAGGTTGCTGTGCGTTCGACTGTTGGGGCCGGCGACTCAATGGTTGCGGCGATATGCTATGCGCTTGAAAATGGGTATAGTATTTCGCAAACAATGACTCTTGCTGTGGCAACGTCTGCGGCAAATGTTACTTGCAGCGGTACACAGTCGGCAGATTATTCACTTATTGAATCGTTGATGAAACGGGTTGTTTGGGAGAAACTTTAATGAAAAGAAAAATATTTGCTTTGTTTTTAATTTTAACAATTATACTTTCACTTTGTTCCTGCAGTGGAACGAAGACGGTTGGATTTCAGTATTTTAATGGCGATTTCTCACCGTTTTTTGCACGTATAGCGCAGGATCTATCAGTCGCCGCTCAAACACAGGAATGTTTGCTTGTTACATCAGGAAGCGAGGCAGATATCGTGTTTGATGCATACACACAGGGTAAGGGTATTGCAGATATTGAATCTGAAAAAACTGATACCCAGACCATTCTTACGGTTAAACTGGGTGAAGACATTTGCTTTTCAGACGGCACACCGCTTACTGCAAAGGATGTAGTATTTTCTATGTATGTGTATGCGGATCTTAATTATAAAGGTTGGTCATCTTTTGGTGCATCGGCGCTTGATGGATTGATAGACTATCAATATGGTACTGACGGGGCGGATGATATTGAAATAACAACAACTGAAATTGAATCAGAACTGAAAGAACCATGTGAACTTACGCAACAATACATCGTATCAGATATAATTATACCGGTACTTACTGAAGAAATGAAGTGGGTAGAAAGTCTTTATAATGATCCGGCATATGATGGCACAGAGGTTGAAATTCATTTAGAGCAATATCCCAATGCTGCACATCTGTTTGCATACTATTATTCTATTGATGACAGTTTTGATTTTACAACTGTTACTGATAATGATGAAATGCTTGATAAGATAATTGCACAGTATGGATGTGATTATGAACTTTTGGGTACGGTTTATGGCTCGGATCTTTCAGGTATGGCGAAAAATTGTGCAAAACGTGCACTTATGTATCAAAAACTTGACATTACTGACAATGCTCCTTCTGGCAATAAAATACGTGGAGTCGAATTGATCGATGACTATACTGTACGTATTACGATAAATTCGCTTTTGGAGTCGCAAATCAAAGATGTACTCGGCATATTTGTTGCACCGTTTCATTATTATGGCGAGGGTTGTGTCGATAACGGTGACGGCAGTTTTGATATTGACATTGAGTCGGTTAAACAAAAAAATGCACAACCAATGGGCGCGGGAGAATATGTGTTTAAAACCTTTAAAGAGGGTAAAATTGTTAAGTTTGTGAAGAATGATGATTATTTTAGAGAAGTAGATCTTTATGATGAACTTAGATTTAACGTCACCGGAGATGCCGCAACACCGACTGCACATGAATATTTTGTAATGGAAAGTAATGTTTCATATGTTGAGTAGGTTTTCTTCATTATTATATATAACGGATCAAAATTAAAATTTTTAAAACGCTTGACATTTTTATGTTTTAGTGTATAATATTCTATGCAAATTTAAAGGTCGAATTTCCCCTGTCTGCCGTAAACGGCAGGCCATAAGTCCAAAGAGGAGGTGTTAAAGAATGGCTGATATGCACAAATATGAAACAATTTTCATCACAAAGCCTGATTTGACCGAGGAGGCGCACAATGAACTTGTTGAAAAGTTTAAAGCGCTTATCGAGAAGAACGGCAAAGTTGAGTCTGTTGAAGATTGGGGTATGAAAAAGCTCGCATACGAAATTAACTATATCAGAGAGGGTCATTATGTTCTCGTTAATTTTGAGGCTCCCGCTGATTTCCCTGCAGAGCTTAACCGCAGATACAAGATCACAGACGGCATTATGCGCGCTATCGTTGTAAACAAAGACGAGAAGTAATTAATCAAAATTTTTGGAAAAGGAGATTGTAACAATGCTTAATAAAGTAATTCTGACCGGCAGACTCACTGCCACTCCTGAACTTAAGACCACTACCGGAGGAGTCAGCGTTGCAACCTTTTCAATCGCAGTTCAACGTAACTACAAAAATGCTGACGGTAGCTATGGTACAGACTTTATAAACATCGTTGCTTGGCGTAATCAAGCTGAATTTATTTCAAGATACTTTGAAAAAGGTCAGCTTATTACCGTTGTTGGCTCGCTTCAGAGCCGTAATTACGAGGATAAAAACGGCAACAAGCGTACAGCTTTTGATGTTGTTGTTGAAGAGGCTCTTTTCGCAGAATCTAAAAAGGATTCAGCAAGCCGCCCTGCTGAGTTTAAGGCTCCGCCCGTGACCGGTGGTAACGATATGGAGTTTGAAGAAGTCAGTGACGACGAACTGCCATTTTAATTTTAATGGAGGTAACCTTAAGTGGAAAAGGAAAATAATTTCAGAGGCGCAAGAAGACCGCGCCGTAAAGTATGTTCTTTCTGCGTAGATAAGGTTGAAGCAATAGACTATAAGGATGTTGCAAAACTTTCAAAGTATACATCCGAGCGTGAAAAGATTCTTCCCCGTCGTGTTACAGGCACATGTGCGAAGCATCAGAGACAGCTTACAACAGCTATCAAACGCGCAAGAGCTATCGCTTTAATGGCTTATACAGCTGAATAATTTGATTCCCGAGCGTTGCTCGGGAATCTTTTTATAAATAAAAATACTGTTTGTAATAAAAGATGTATTTATTACAAAAAAAGTTGAAAAAATCTCAAAAAAAGTTTTAAAAAAGTGTTGACAAACAAGAAATGATTTGTTATTATATTTAGGCGCCTTGAGAAAAGGGGTGCACAGTGAACTTTGAAAATTAAACAGCATCAAGAAAAGGACCCGTTAATTGTTAAGGAATACGGACAATTAACAAAGAACAAAAGCTAGTAAATTGTTATGAGTCCGGGATAAGAGATTTAAAGAAAAGATAGATTTTTTTTAGAGAGTTTGATCCTGGCTCAGGACGAACGCTGGCGGCGTGCTTAACACATGCAAGTCGAACGGAGCCTAGCGAATGAAGATTTC
>JAZUOQ010000158.1:0-3154 GCA_045604775.1 Eubacteriales bacterium | reverse complement strand
AGTGTTGGAACGGTACAGTCGGCGGTGCAATGAAGATATACCACGAGGTTGCAGGTTCACAGGTTGAAACAGAAATCCCGATCATTAAGGCAAAAGAAGGGGATCCTACACTCTTTGATAAGAAGATCCGTTCATTCCTTGATGCTTGTAAGAACGGTACTGCAGCTCCTGTACCTACATCTCAGATTATATACAATCAAGCTATTCTTGACGGTATATCTAAGTCTTCTGAAGCAGGCTGTGAAATTAAGATTGAAGTACCTGAAATATAATTAATACAAACTTATTAAAATCTCCTTTAACATTTAGTTAAAGGAGATTTTCGCTATATTTGCAAAGTAGAAAAGATATTTGTGCAATTCAAAAAGTGTAAATTAAATGTTATACTAAAAAAAGGAGGTAGTACTATGTCGCTTATAAAACGTTTTAATGCTAATAAACTTGATGTGAGAAAATACAGTGACCGTCTTTCAATGGCTCGCGCAGCAGCAGATGATATTATTGCAAAAATAAAAGATGAACTTTCAAAAAATGATGAGATAAATATGATCTTTGCCGCAGCACCTTCGCAGGCTGAGGTGTTGGATTTTCTTACTCAGGATAAGGAAATTGAATGGAATAGGGTTAATGCTTATCATATGGATGAGTATATCGGTCTTGCACCGGATGCACCGCAAGGATTTGGAAATTTTTTAAAAAGATATATATTTGATAAGCTTCCTTTTAAAAATGTGTATCTTATAAATGGTAATAATGAGGTTGACAAAGAAGTCAAACGTTATACAGAATTAATAAATGTACCGGTACATATAGTCTGCCTTGGTATAGGTGAGAATGGTCATATAGCGTTTAATGATCCGCCCGTCGCAGATTTCAACGATAGCGCAGTCATTAAGCCGGTGACTTTAGATGAAAAATGCCGTAACCAGCAGGTGAATGATGGCTGCTTTGCAAAAATCGAAGATGTACCGAAAACCGCACTGACATTAACAATTCCTGCTCTTCTTTCGGGTAAAACAATGTTTTGTGTTGTACCTGCAAAAACTAAAGCTGATGCTGTTCGTGAAACAGTAAGCGGCATATACGGTGAAACTTGTCCTGCAAGTGCGCTTACACGTCACGATAATGCTATACTTTATGTTGATTCTGAAAGTGGAATGTATATTTAATATGACTACGAAAATAACTAATGGAATAATAATTGACAACAATAAATGCATTAATGATAAAAGTTTGTACGTTACTGATGGATATATAACGTGTATAACAGATAAAGATATGCCGTGTGATGTGATTGTAGATGCAAAAGGTGATTATATTTCTGCCGGTTTTGTAGATATTCATATCCACGGTGGTGGTGGTGCTGATTTTATGGACGGCACACCGGAAAGTTTTGTTACTGTTGCTAAGGCACACTCAAAACACGGCACCACATCTATGTATCCAACAGTTCTTTCTGCAACGACTGACGAAATCACTCAAACTTGCGAGATATTTAAAAATGTAAAAAACAGTGGTGGTGCAAAGCTTGAAGGTATCCATATTGAAGGACCGTATTTTGCTTTCTCTCAAAAGGGGGCTCAAGACCCTAAATTTATCAGAAATCCTGATGCAGCGGAATATTTACCGTTACTTGATAAGTATTCTGATTGTATAAAACGCTGGTCATGCGCTCCTGAATTAGAAGGAAGTGCTGATTTTGCAAAAGCACTCAAGCAATATGGTGTGTTGGCATCGATTGGTCATTCAGACCTTGATTGTAATGGTGCTTTAACTGCACTGGATATGGGCTTTTCTCATATAACACATCTTTATTCCTGTACAACAGGTATATATCGTAAAAACGCAATGCGCTATGCAGGTCTTAATGAAGCAGCGTATATTTATGATGACTTAACTTTCGAAATAATTGCCGATGGTATTCATCTTCCGCCGGAACTGTTGCAGTTTGTCTGTCGCTTTAAAGATTATACCAAGGTTGCACTAGTCACCGATGCTATGCGTGCAGCTGCATATAAAGAGGGCGAAAGTATACTGGGTTCTCTAAAAAACGGTCAAAGAGTAATAGTGGAGGATGGTGTTGCAAAATTGCCTGATCGTTCTGCTTTTGCAGGCAGTGTTGCCACAATGGACAGATTGGTTCGCAATATTGTAACTTATACTGAAACACCTATTGAAACAGCTGTAGCAATGGCAACTGTTACTCCGGCAAAAATTATGGGAAGATCAGATATTGGTACACTGAAAGAAAAAACCCCTGCGGATATAATAATTTTTGATAAAAATATAAATATAAAGAATACAATGATAAACGGATGCATTATTTAATGCATCCGTTGAATTTTTCATATAATTCTTTCATAACAGCTTTAATTCTGCTTATATCAGGTTTTATCACCTGTCTGTCGTAGGTTACAAGTCCGTTAACTTCGTCTTCAACATCACTTAATTGTGTAAGTACGGCACCGCAAAGACCATTATCAATAAGCGGTATAACTTCAGTTTTATAAAGCCGTTCAAGCCTTAAAGTGAACTCGGCTGTTGTTTTACAACTTGAGTATCCATAAGTTTTACTAAGATTAAAGGAATGGCCTTTTACTTTACAGGAGTATCCGCCAAATTCTGATATTATAAACGGACGTGTGCTGCTGTCCCGTCTTTCAAGCTTTCTGAAATAAATATGTTCACTTTTTACATCGCTTTCTTTATTTTCAAACCAGCCCGATGTTGAATCCCATAACCTAGTGCTGTCTATCTTCTTAAGCTCTTTGTATATTCTATCAGCATCATACTGTCCCCACCCCTCATTAAAGATGGTATAACCTATAACACAGGGGCTGTTGTATAAAATTTTTGCGGTTTCTTGTGCGTCTATTTCAAACTTTTTACGCATAGCTTTGTTTTTGTGTCTGCAGATGGTTTTCTTAATGTTTATTGTTGGTAACACGGTATCAAGAAGATAATTGTATTTTCCTGAATTCACCATATCTTGAAACACAAGTATGCCCTCTTTGTCGCAATAATAATAAAATAGCATAGGTTCTATTTTAATATGCTTGCGAAGCATATTAAAACCAAGCTCTTTCATAGTTTTTATGTCATAAGTCGGAGGCCAAGCGGTCTTAGGAAGACAACTCTAGGTTGCAACTCCTTG
>JAZUOQ010000157.1:0-5334 GCA_045604775.1 Eubacteriales bacterium | reverse complement strand
AAAAATCTCGTTCCGAAGAACGAGATTTTTTATCCGTTGTGAAAGCAATGGCATATCATCACGCGTTAACGTGTATATCAAAAAGCGCTTTTGCAATGATGATATACAAAGCGTTCCTCTTTGATCATATGCAATGATTCTCATTGATTTTTTTCGCTTTTATGTTATACTTATGTTACAATAGTGACAAATATAGGAGTAGATTTATCAATGAAAAAGAATACTCATAGAATCATAATATTGATATTTGTTTTGACTTTAATAATTCCTTTTCTTGTGTGGGGTGGTGCATTGACTAAAAATTTCGTACTTACGTTAATGAATAAAGATAAAATAGAAAATATGCAATTTATAGAAAACGAAGAACCACTTTCTGAATTTGACTGGTACAGGATAACATCATATTCAGATGCAAAGATAGAAATTTACTTTGTAAACACACTTGGCAAGGGTACGGATAGAGAATACAAAATAGGTGGAAATATAATCTGCTATGAAACCCCTAATGGTTGGTATCATACAGAAAGCATTTTGTGGTCAGGAGCAGGATCGGCAGATAATTACATTTGGCCTTATTGGTACCATGTTTTTTTGGCTTGACTTTAATGATGAATACATTGCTATGGATGCTTATTTTGTGGAAACAAGTATAGGTGGATAAATCTTTTAAAGATAAGTTTTATTGTGTGTCAAGTGGACGACTCTCTTGATAATGAAATTTGTGTTAGTTTGTTTATTGTGAATTATAATTCTGGCGAATGCTTTTGGGGTGATTATCGCATGATCTACGTTATGTTTCCAATGCTATAGGTGTGTTTGAAAATTGTGACATACGTAAGATAGGAATTATTAATTTCAAATCTTTGTTATTTTAAGTATAATAGGATGTAAAAGTATGAGTGTTTTTTTATCAACATTAAATCAAACGGCTTTTTTATTCTCATTTATTGTAATTGGATTTTTACTTGCTAAATTTAAATTAATACCCGAAAACTCTTCAACAGTCATTGCAAAACTTGAAAATATGATTTTTGTGCCGGCTCTTGTAATGGGTACTTTTATTAATAATTTCACACCGGAACAACTTGGGACTGCTTGGGAAATACTTGCGGTAAGTTTTGTAATTATCTTTATTATGATACCTGTAGCTATTATTATATCAAAATGTGTGACAAAAGATAAATATGAACAAAATATTTATACATATGGTCTTGCTTTTTCAAATTTTGGATTTATGGGTAATGCTGTTGTAAGTGCTTTGTTTCCGGATGTTTTTCTTGAATACATAATATTTACTTTACCGCTCTGGATAATGATTTATCTTTGGGCTGTTCCGGTATTGCTGATTTCAGACTACGGAGAAAAGCAAACTTTTTTAAAAAGACTTAAGTCATTTATAAACCCAATGTTTATTGCAATGATAATTGGTATCATAATAGGCTTACTTGGGTTAAAACTTCCTAATTTTGTTATTTCTCTGGTTGACATATCAGGGGATTGTATGTCACCTATGGCTATGCTTCTTACTGGTATTACAGTTTCATCAATCAATTTAAAAAAAACTTTTTCTAATATTAAAATATATCTTGTGTCATTAATAAGACTTATTATTATTCCTACATTCTTTTTACTTATTTCAAGATATTTATCTTTAAATAATACAATATTCGTTTGTGCGTTATGTTCTCTTGCCATGCCACTTGGTCTCAATACTATAGTTATACCAAATGCTTATGGTAAAGATACTTCTGTAGCGGCAGGAATGGCTATCATTTCGCATTTGTTATCGTGTATAACAATACCATTTGTTTTTACTTTAATGCAATAATTGATAACCATAAAGAACTTGAGATTGATGATAATATATAACAGTTAAATAATATTATAGAATCTGTATGTTCTTGGATAAATAGATTTTATTATTGCGTGTTATATAAGTGTATGATATAATAGTCACAAATGACTATTATATTGATTTAATACCATTTTACTCGCCGTTTACACGGCAACCGTAAAATATGGCAAATTATATCAAAATGCTTTGCATTTATGATATAATATTAGCAAATGCTAATATTAAAATTCATATATCCGTTTTGCTAAGTGAAGTAGTACATACCTTCATTTTAGTGATATTAAGTTAAGGAGAATATTATGAGAAGAGATAAAATTAATTATTACCTTGATATTGCAGAAACAGCAACTGCGCGCGGTACATGCATGCGTAGGAATTTTGGTGCCATTATTGTTAAAAATGATCAGATAATTTCCACTGGGTACTCTGGTGCACCGCGTGGTAGAGAAAATTGTTGCGATCGTGGTGAATGTATAAGAGAAAAACTTAATCTTAGGAGAGGCGAAAGATATGAACTATGTCGATCTGTTCATGCTGAGGCGAATTGTATAATTTCTGCTCCTCGTAACGATATGATCGGAGCAACATTGTTTCTTGCAGGCAAGGAAATGAAAGACGGCAGTTATGTAGAACATGCTAACTCATGTACTATGTGTCAAAAACTTATAATTAATGCAGGTATTGAGTGTGTAATAGTAAGAGATGATAAAGAAAATTACAGAGTTATAGATGTTAATGACTGGATAATAAATGATGAGTCTTTAATAGGTGCATCTGCTTATTCTGGTTTGACAAAATAGTTTTAAAAATACTTATGGCATCTGCTAAATAGCAGATGCCATAAAGGTACATTTATTTGTTACAACATCCATTGTTATAATCCGGAGGGAAAAACTCGTTTGTCGGGAAAGATAAACGTTCAAAATAATTGCATGGTTCTTCCTCGTCAATGGGTTTGCATTCTTTATCGGGGAGACTGAATTTAGCTGACGGTATCATAACTTGAACCTCGCGTACAATTCTAACAATACTGAATACCCCTATAGTTACTATGAGATTTCTCTCACTGCTTGCTGTAAGACCGTCATCAAAGCAACAAAGCACACATTCGGGTAATGATTGCAGGTCTGTTTCACAACAGCACATATTGTTGTTTGCAGGTACTGTTTTTGCACTAAGCACAATTGGATCAACAACATCTACTTGCGCTATTGGTAGGTTTTTGGTTGGTTTGATCTGCTGGGAACCTGCACTGCTGTATTTAGATGAATATGTTACGCTGTTTCCCTCGCTGCCAAACAATATTACTGTTTTATTGCAGCTGGCAAGACCTGTTACTATGCACGGTCTTCCGATTCCGGTGTAAATTTCAAATTCCAAAGAGAAGAAGAACATAATGTTAACCGAGTAAAAACCGTTGTTAAAAGGAACAGGATCAATATCTACCGATGTCCATATTAGTTCTGATTTTCTTGTGCGGACATTTACTGCATTATCTACAACTTTTTGGTCCTGTGGGTTTAAGTATACTCTTAGGTCTGCAAAACAATCCTTATCTTTACAAGTGTCATATATTCTTTGAATATTTGCACATACTTCGTTTGAAAATCTACATTCGTTGATGTTTGATGTTTCGTTGTTATCCATACGTATCCTCCTAAAAAATTTAAGCTATTAAAAGCTTTCATAATCATTTTATGTTTTTAATAAAAAATGGTTAAAAAAACTTGAAGTTAATAGTTTTTTATGTTATAATACTTAAAACTATCATAAGATTATATTGTCGCTTTGCGGCGGAATGGAGTTTTTTATGAAATTCAGAAGAATTATTGCAGTTGCATTACTGTTATGTATGTGCTTCTCACTTGCTGCTTGTAAGTCAGGTAAAAGCGAGGCTGAGAAAGTAGTTACTGATTTTATGACTGCTCTTACTACATATGACCTGGACGCGATATCTAAATGTGTTGAAGATATTCCTGATAATTCAGGGTCTGTTTATAAGCACGATATTTTCACTTCAGACCACTACAGAGATTTATATGCTAAAGCAAATGAATCGCTTGCTTATACGATCACATCTGCAAATGCAAAAGAGGTTACTGTTAAGGTAACAATGCCCGACATCTATACTCTTTATCAGAATACGTTTACATCTGTTCTTTCACAGGCTTTTGAGAGTGAGGATATGCTCGATTATATTCTTGATGAAGAAAACGATCCGGCACTTCTTATTATTGCTCTTATGATCAATGAAATTGAAACAAACGGTATTGACACTGTAGAAGAAGAAGTGACACTTTCAATGAATAAGATTAATGGTGAATATAAGATTTCTGCTGATGAGCAGCTTGAACTTATTATGACAAATAAGCTTTGCCTTACACAAAAGGAAACAGTTGAAACTGAGCCTGTAACTGAATAATTAAATAATTAAACGGGATTGGAAACAATCCCGTTTTTTGTATACAAAGTTGTTCATTTGTCAATAATAACAGTAAAAAGACAGGTGATAGCTATGTGGATTAAAAGAAGCGGTTTGCTTTTTATAGGCTTTATTGTTTGCTTTATGACTGTTATATTTGGAATATATTATATTATGTACGGCGGTGTTGCAGAAAAAGCAAAATCAGTTTCGGGTACACGCACATCAAGCTTTGAATTATATAAGTCAAAAGGTGTTATATATGATCGCGATTTGTGCCCGTTGTCAGGTAGTCAATTTGCCTACTATTTAATAATCAATCCAAGAAACTTTGATAGAAATGAGCTGGATTATATATGTGAATTAACGGGTACAAATTCAGAATATTTGAATAATAAATTATCAAAAGAAACTCCTTTTGTGTTACTCAGCTATTACGAACCAAAAACGATCAGGGGCGTTTTGGTATACGAGGGTACTACACGTTATGCAGAGAACCCAACAGCAGTTCATTTACTTGGTTATCTTGATTCGGATAATACAAATGGTATTTCAGGCATTGAAAAATCATTTAGTACTGTTCTTTCACAGTATACTTCCAGTGTTAGTGTTAACTATACAAGTGACGCAGTTAACGGCTTACTTGAGGGATTGGGTATATCTTTTGAAAGAATCGGTGAAGATACGAAAAACGGTATTGTTTTAACTCTTGATAAAAAACTATCGGATTTTGCTGAACAAAAAATGTCTGAGCATTTTGATAGTGGATGTGTTGTTATAATGGATTGTAATAACGGAGAAATTTTAACAATGTCTTCAACTCCTGATTTTGAACAGGATAATGTGGCAGCATACCTTGACTCACAGAATGGTGAACTTTTAAATTTAGCAGTTACAAATCAAACTGTTGGATCGGTTTATAAAATGGTAATGACAGTGTGTGCATTTCAAAACGGACTGCAGGATTTTGTTTTTGAATGTAATGGTGGTATTACAGTGGGTGGGAGATTATTTGCGTGTCAGAATGAAAAAGGTCACGGTGATATGCATTTGGATG
>JAZUOQ010000156.1:0-8944 GCA_045604775.1 Eubacteriales bacterium | reverse complement strand
GTTGAGGTTCCGCGCAATCTTTCTACAAAACAAAAAGACCTTCTCAAAAAATTTGGCGACTCGCTTACAGAAAAAAATTATGAGAAAAAATCAGGCTTTTTTGCAAAACTCAATCAAATATTTAAATAGAACGGTATATCCGTTCTATTTTTTTATAAAAAAAGGTTGTAAAATAATTGAAAAATGGTATAATGGTAAATATACTAGTGTAAATATGCAAATTTACAAAGGAGGAATATAAGTTGCTCGATATAAAAAACCATAATGGTCAAATAACAATTTCGCAAACTGTATTTGCCAATATAGTTGGAAATGTAATCAACAATTGTTACGGTGTTGTAGGTATGGCTTCCAAAAATGCGGCTGAGGGCATTGTTTCATTGCTAAAAAAAGACAACTATGAAAAGGGTGTTAAAGTTATAACAGACGGTGATAACCTTGTAATAGATGTTCATATAATTGTAAGCTACGGAATAAATCTTCCTGCAATCTCAAGAAGCATTGCGAAAGAAGTAAAATACATCGTTGAAAAAATGACTGGTTTTAAGGTTAAATGTGTCAATGTTTGTATTGATGCAATGAAGACAAACTAAGGAGAATATTTTTGATGATAACCGGTAATATGTTCAGGGATATGATAATATCCGCTGCTAATAATATCGAAAACCAAAAAAATGCAATAAACGCGCTTAATGTTTTTCCCGTTCCGGACGGTGATACAGGTACAAATATGTCACTTACCATCTCTGCTGCGGCAAAGACAATGCGTACAACATCCGACAAACCTGTAGGTGAAACTGCCAACATTGTTGCTTCTGCACTGCTTAAGGGAGCACGCGGTAACAGTGGTGTCATTCTCTCACTTCTTTTCAGAGGTATTGCTAAAGGTCTTTTGGGTCTTGAAACTGCAGATTCAAAATCTCTTGCTGCAGCTTTTGAATCAGGTGTTTCGGCAGCATACGGTGCGGTTATGAAACCCACGGAAGGTACAATACTCACAGTTGCCCGTGTTGCTGCAGAAAATACAAAATCTTATGCCGATGGTACACACACCGCTCGTGATACATTTGCATACTATCTTGATGAAGCAAAGAAGACTCTTGATAAAACACCTGAAATGCTACCAGTTCTCAAACAGGCAAATGTTGTAGATGCTGGTGGTAAAGGTCTCACAACAATACTTGAAGGTATGCTTGCAGCGCTTGATGGAAATGCTGTTGAAGCCGGTGCTGATGTTGTTGAGGAGGTTCCGGCAGATTTTTCTGAATTCAATATATTTGAAAGTGAAGAAGATATTGTTTATGCATACTGTACAGAGTATATAGTAAACAAAGATCCAAAGGCTTCAAAAACCGATTCGGGTGATCTTCGTAAATATCTTGAATCTATCGGTGATTGTGTAGTTGTTGTTGACGGCGGGGACATCATAAAGGTTCATGTCCATACCAATCACCCCGGCAGAGCTATTGAAGAGGCAATACGCTTTGGTCCACTAGTAAATATGAAAATTGAGAATATGCGTGAGCAGTTCAAGGAAAAGAAAGCCGAAGCACCTAAAATCGATAAGAAATACGGCTTTGTATCTGTTGCTGCAGGCGAAGGTCTTTCAGCACTGTTTAAAGATATGGGTGTAGATGTTGTTGTCGAGGGTGGTCAGACAATGAACCCCTCTACAGACGATATACTTGCTGCCGTAAATAAAACCACTGCTGAAACTGTTTTTGTATTCCCCAATAACAAAAATATAATAATGGCGGCACAACAAGCAGTCGATCTTTCTGACAGAAATATAGTTGTAATTGAAACCAAAACCATTCCTCAAGGCATTACGGCTCTACTAAATTTTGATGAGTCTATGGAAACGGATGATATCAAAGTTGCTATGACCGATGCGATTAAGGGTGTGCGCACCGCACAGGTAACATATGCTGCACGTGATAGTGAGTTTGATGGACAGCACATAACAGAGGGACAGCTTTTAGGTCTTATAGAGGGTAAGGTTTCCTTTGTTGAAGACTCAATGGAAAGTGTTGTTTCAAAAATGTTTGAAAAAATGCTTGCAGACGGCGGTGAATTTATAAATGTGTACTACGGCGAGGGTGTATCAGAAACCGATGCCGAAAATATAGCAAATGTAATAAACTCTCTTGCTCCCGATGCAGAAATTATCGTTCTGCCCGGCGGCCAGCCTGTTTATCATTATATCTTTTCAGTTGAATAATTAATTAATAATAGGAGGATTTTTTCATGACTGAAGGCAAAATCATAACTGTCAGCCGTGAAGCATACTGCGGCGGCGACGAACTGGCAAAAATACTTGCGGATAAAACCGGCTTTAAATTCTATGATAGAGAAATCATTTCTATGGCTTCTCAAAAAAGCGGTATTCATGAAGACCACTTTGATTCTGTAGAAAAAAAGCCTACCAATAGTATTCTATACTCCGTCGTAATGGGTATGTACTCCTCCAGAGGCGCATATGTTAAACTTGATGATGTACTTACCGATGATAAGATTTATAAAATACAGGCGGACATCATTCGCGATATGGCAAAAGACGGTAACTGTATTTTTGTCGGCAGATGTTCTGATTACATTCTCCGTGACAGAAAAAATTGCATAAACGTTTTTCTGCGTGCAGATACTGATGAGCGTGTAAAACGCGTAATCGCACAGGATAATGTAACAGAAGCGGAAGCAAAAAAAATCATTTCACGTGCCGATAAAAAGCGTCGCAGTTATTATAACTACTATACAAATCGCGAATGGGGCGCACTTAAAAACTATGATCTTATGCTTAATCTCTCTTCAGTTTCAGAACGTGATGCTGCAGATATAATTATAAATTACTTAAATTTGCATAATGGTAAATAAATATCCCAGTCCAAAGCATATGGGAAAGGTGATCAACCAGGCCGCAAGCATTTCGCTTGCGGTCTTTTTATTTATATTTCCATTTGAAAAACCGCATCCCATAACTGCTGCAGTCTTTGCGTGAGTTGTGCTTACAGGCATACCTAATACCGTGGCTATAAACAAACTTATACCACCTGCAATATCAGCACCGGCGCCTAATTTTAAATCCATCTCTACCATGTCCTGTCCGATTTTCCGTATAATGCGTCCACCTCCTACCGCTGTCCCCAGTGCCATTACTACCGAACATAAAACAGTAGTCCATAGCGGAAGTGAGAATTTGCCTGTAAATCCGCATGCAAATAACATAATACTTATAAACTTCTGTCCATCTTGTGCTCCATGCATAAATGACATTACTACAGCGCCTGAAATCTGCAGATTGCGCAATTTTTTATTCGATATCGGCTTTTTAGAAAGAATTCGAAATATATAATACCCCAGTATAAAGCCAAGCCCTACCGATAAAATAAGTCCAAAAAGAGTGAATATCAACAAGTTTTTGTTTATATGTGTACCGGATGCCACAGCAGCACCGCAAAGTGATGCGATTATTGCATGTGATTCGCTGGTTGGTATTCCAAAAAACCACGCACTTACTGCAAGTAGTATAACTGATGCGAGCGCTGCACATAACGCCTCGCCGCTTTGTATCTTAGCTGTCTCAAAAACATTTTTTGCAACACTGTGACTTAATACACCTGTAATAAAAACACCGCAGAAATTACAAATAGCAGCAAGTACTACAGCCTTTTTCATTGATAAAACTTTACTGCATACACAACTTGATATTGCATTTGGTGCATCAGTCCATCCGTTTACGAATATTACTCCGATCGCAAGTATAAAACCCAAAATATTAGCCATAAATTACCTTTTAAAAACTTGATTATTTGTTCGTGTTTTATGCAAAATAATATTACTATGGAAAAGATATATAAAAGATTTTTAGCATTTATACTTCTACCTGTCATTATTGCAGTGATACCGTTTCTTGTGTTTGCAGACAGCGGTGATACTGCGGCTTTTGACTGGTACTTTAAGCCTACAAATGATAACTCACAACCCAAGCTCATTCCTGAGGCTGATTTTATTGATAATTATAATGTCATAAGTATAGGAAATGCCGACAGTAAAACTCTGTATCTTACTTTTGATGCGGGCTATGACAACGGTTATCATGAACTGATACTTGATACTTTGTCCCAAAAGAATGTAAAGGCAGCATTTTTTGTTGACGGTAATTTTGTGAAAACCAATCCGGATATTGTAAAACGTATGTATGCCGATGGTCACATTGTTGGCAATCATACATTGAAACATCCGGATATGACAACACTAACTGACTATGAAACTTATTCAAAACAGATAACCGAGTGGGATAAACTGATAAAAGAACTCGGCCTTACCCCTACAGGCTATTTCCGTTTTCCAAGCGGCAGATTTTCAAAACGTGCTTTAGAATATAATGAGAAGCTTGGTCTTACTACTGTTTTTTGGTCATTTGCATACTACGATTGGGATGAATCTGACCAACCCTTGCACAACTCTGCTAAAGAAAAGATATATTCCCGTATTCATAACGGATCTGTTATTTTGCTTCATTCCACTTCAAAAACGAACTGCGAAATATTGCCCGATATAATTGACCGTTTGCGTATAGACGGGTATACCTTTGAAAGTCTTGACAACTTTAAAAAGTGACACCGTTGTAACTTGCCATTAAATTGATAATATTGACTTTTGAGTCCTCTTTTTTGACTATACCGTAATAATCAAGCACGCCTTTACTGACAGCACATCCCAGTTCATACGTCTTATCAGTAATTAGTTTAGCATCCTTTGGATTATCGTGATAACCCATATTCACTATAACTGAGGGTGCTTTTGTTTTTGTGAGTTCATAATATGAAAGTCCACCAAATGCATATTGACCTTCCATTTCTTTAACATCTATAAGCACTTTTAAATTCAATGCAATATCATTTGCAAGTCGTTTTTGATTGTCTTTACCTCTGTAAAAAATTTCACATCCACTTAATTTTCCGTTTGCTTGCTGAGATTTGAGTGATATATAAATATCGCATCCTTTGGCATTAGAGTCTGCAACTGCCTCATATAACGTCATTTCCGGTTCACATCTTGCCGTTTTAATATCGTGCCGCATCAATTCGTATTCTATAATGTCTGTAATCAAGTTCATTCGCTGTTCTTCAGAACCGTAGCTACCATAACCTACTAAATACCTGTTTACAGACGGTGCTAAATATACATATCTCATATTAATCTCCTATATATTAAAAAGGCTATGCTTATGCATAGCCTTTTATGATGTATTCGCAGTTAATAATTTTTTCCTTGAGTTGTCCTTTTGAATAATAGTAATGGTTTGCAGCCTCAAAACCTATTGCTGAGTTTTTATTCATAAGTGAGAGCATTTCGAGAGCTGTCTGCTTTTCGCGTTTTGCAATTTCAACCATTTCTTTTTTATTACCCGATGCTCTTTCTCTGTAAAAACAAATTTGATCATAGCAGGACCTAAATGTAAGATAGGTCGCTTTTGCCATTATCACTGTTTCATTCTCAGGTTCGTTTTTAAGTTCTTTAAGGCCTTCTTTCCACTTACTGCATAATTTTTTAAATTGATCCTCAAAAACGTCTCTCGGATAAATTGAACGCCATTTTTCAACATCATCGTATGAGAAACAAGTCATAGTTGCATTATAACCTGTGGGTTTGTCAAACAGCAGATTTGACGGTCCTGCGTTTTGAGGTCCTTTATACAAAGTCGAAATATGGAACGGAAACTCAGTGAAAGCATCAGCAAAAATTTTGACTGCCTTTTTAATGTTTTCATTTTCTTCGGTACACTTACAGTATTCAAAAAAGTATTTCGCCGCATGAATAATATTTTTTGATGGATATCCGCCCAAAGTCCAACCGAGCAATATGTGTTCAACGTCTTCTTTAATCAATCCCTGCATATGCTTTTCTATCGAATCGTAAACAGGTATTGCAGGTACAGTAGAACACTCCCAAGTAGTATTAATTTGTACTTTTGCCCCGCATTCAAGACCGAGTTTTCGCGCAAGCTTCCATTCACTTTTTGCGCGCTCACCGGGTCCTACAATACTCATAGAATAGTCTTTAACTTCACCTTTGACCCCGCCTATGTTAAATGGCATAGCGAGCTCACTTTGAGAAAGTAATATAACATTTTTGGGGAGTGCTTTTATTATATCAAGGTTATTTGAATTCCAAGCCCAGCTCCAAGCCATAACCTTAATATCAGGATTGACTTTGTGTGCACCGTGTTCTATACAGCTTACAACTTCACCAATAACAGCAGCAACACTTCTTTTTTTACATCTTTCACAGGTACATTCTTCAGGAGAATTTGCATGTGAATAACAATTAGTTTGATTTTCCGATCGTGTTATTGTAAAAAAACCGGCAAGTTTTGGTACCGCACGGCAAAGTGACTCTATACCGTTTGTAAGGTATTCCTGTACTTCGGGTGTAGAAGTGCAAATACTTGCGTTTTCAGAAAATATATGACCTTTAAGATGTGGATATTTATCAAAAAACTCTTTAGGCATAGCACGCGGTTCGTTAATATACAGCATAAGTTTTAAACCAAACTTATCAAGACGTTCTGTAAATTTCCGCATTCTTTCAAGCCGTTTTTCATAGCCTTTTGATATTTCAGGTGCAAAGGGGAACTCAGTAAGCTGCGACAATACCGCTTGCGTCCATACCGCGTTCACACCAAGCTTTGCGTATGCACTAAGCAATTCATCAGGACAGTATACTTCACTATCTACCTCAAATGCGTTTTGGTATAATCCGGAAAAAGCATAGATCATTCTGGTTTTGAATTTTTCTTTTCCCGAAAACTTAATATCGCCTATGTCATAATCAAAATCAAAAGGTTCTTTTCCGCTATCTTTAAGTTCAATTATGATTTTTTTGATCTCAGCAGTTTTTTTGATTTCTTCTTCTGTAAGGCTTCTCCACTTTACAGGCTCACATATAGGTTTTTCTTTAAGTTTAACGTCTAAGAAGTCCTCTTCACGCATTATTACTGCAAGGGAATCCTTGTCAGTACCCAGTAAATCTATAAGTTGATCATATGGTAGTATGTGCCATAACCGCTTGATTATTGTTATATATCCCTTTGTCAGCCATATATTTTCATTTTTACAATCATCAAGCCCCATATCAGCAGCAGCTTTTATAACATTCTCTTTTGTTGTGCCGAGAATTTTGGCAATACGCTCAGCGCTTACATATTCAATAGCTCTGAAAATAAATGCTTGATGTTTTGTAGGAAAATGCTCAAGCGGTATTGCTTTTTTACTGAGTTTAGGTAAACTGAATTCCATTATCTTCTTTTTCCTTTCAAAGTTGGTTTGTTGGAAAGAAGTGCTCTTTGTGCCATTTTTTCTTTAGGATTTGTTGCAACATATACTTTTTTCATATTAAATGGATTTATTCCCGTATAATACATAACTGTTGCGGCAGTTCCCGGTGTTGGATAAAAGTCCTGAACCTGCTCACTCTTAAGTCTGTTTTTTTTCATATACTCGGCTAGTTTTTTTGCACTTGACATTGTTGAGCCTGGGTGCGAGGACATCAAATATGGAACCACATACTGTTCAAGCCGCGCTTTTTTGCTTGCAGCATCAAATTTTTCAACAAATTTTTCATGTATTTTTAGTGATGGTTTACCCATAAGGGTTAGTACTTCGGGGCAAATATGTTCCGGTGCAGTACGCAACTGACCGGATGTATGTTTCCTTGCTAGCTGTTCAATAAATCTACCGCCGTATTGCTTGTCCGCCATAACATAATCGTGTCGTATTCCTGAACGCACAAAAACTTTCTTTACCCCATTTACAGCTGATACTCTTTGTAATAATTCAATATATTCACTGTGGTCTATAATTAAATTTTTACACACCTCGGGTGTAAGACAGCGTCTGTTTGCACAAACTCCTTTTTTTCCTTCTGTTACTGCCTTACACGGACCTGTTCTGAAATTAGCAGTCGGTCCCCCAACATCGTGAATATAACCTTTAAACCCTCTAATTGTTGTGAGTAACTCAGCTTCTTCAACCACAGACTCAATACTGCGTGATGTTACGGCTCTCCCTTGATGGTACGCTATCGCACAGAATGCGCAACCACCAAAACAACCACGGTTATGTGTAATTGAAAACTCTATTTCTTCAATAGCCGGTACACTGTTTTTGTAAAGTGGATGTGCTTTACGTGTGTATGGTAATAACGCTAGTTCATCCAGTTCTTTTTGATTTAGCGGAACAGCGGGTGGGTTTTGTACAAGCATTCCTTCATCATACAATTCGCATAATATTTTGCCTGAAACGTGGTCACAGTTTTCATATTGCGTTTTAAACGACTCGGCATACTTAATCTTGTTAGTAACGACTTTTTTATAGTCTGGTAGTCTAATAAATTCACCCTTAGGTTTATAATCTTTTTCGCATAATACAGTCGTACCGCGAACATCACGTATTTTGGTTATCGGTATACCGCGCTCCAACAGTTTGGCAATACGAACGATTGAGCGTTCACCCATACCGTAGCTGAGTATATTAGCACTGCTGTCAAGCAGTATGCTTCGACGTATTTTATTATCCCAGTAATCATAGTGAGAAAATCGCCTAAGCGATGCCTCAATACCGCCGATGACTATTGGGATATCTCCGAATGCTTCACGTATTTTGTTGCAGTATACAATGACCGCACGATCGGGACGCAGTCCGGCTTTACCGTTTGGAGAGTAATAATCGTAATTTCTGCGTTTTTTAGCCACCGTATAGTTGGCAACCATTGAATCAATATTTCCGGCATTGACCAAAAATGCTAAGCGCGGTGCGCCCAATCTTGTAAAATCATTTGTGCTTTTAATGTTTGGCTGCGCTATTACCGCAACTGAAAACCCTGCATTTTCCAATATCCTGCCAATTATTGCAGTACCAAACGAAGGGTGATCTATATATGC
>JAZUOQ010000155.1:0-2777 GCA_045604775.1 Eubacteriales bacterium | reverse complement strand
GCAGCAAGACCCTTCTCACGAAGAATCTCAACTGCCTTTTCAGCGTTACCGTCAGCCTCTGTAAGAGCCTTTTTACAATCCATCATACCACAGCCTGTCTTCTCACGAAGCGCTGCAACATCTTTAGCAGTAAAGTTCATTTATTTTTCCTCCGTTAATTATTCAGCGTCTGCTGTCTCTGTTTCTTCTGTTTCTTCAGCAAACTGCTCACCCTGCTTACCCTCTAACACAGCGTTTGCCATTGTTTCGGCAATAAGCTTAACTGCTCTGATAGCATCATCGTTACCGGGAATGGGGTAATCAATCTCATCGGGATCACAGTTAGTATCTACGATAGCAACTACGGGTATACCGAGTGCATGTGCTTCGGAGATTGCAATTTTTTCTTTCTTGGGGTCAACTACGAACATAGCAGCAGGAGCTGATGTCATTTCTTTGATACCGCCATAGTTTTTCTCAAGAATTTCTTTCTCATGAACGAGTTTTAATACTTCTTTCTTGGGCAGAAGTTCAAATGTGCCGTCTTCTTCCATTTTCTCGATCTGACAAAGACGCTGAATGCTCTTTCTGATCGTTTTGAAGTTGGTAAGCATACCACCCGGCCATCTTTCACTCACGTAGTACATACCTACTCTCTGAGCTTCCTCGCGGATAGAATCCTGAGCCTGTTTCTTTGTACCTACAAAGAGAATATTACCGCCTTCTGCTGCAATATCACGGATAAACATATATGCTTCTTCGATCTTTTTAACGGTTTTCTGAAGGTCGATGATGTATATACCGTTTCTCTCTGTAAAGATGTACTCCGCCATTTTAGGATTCCATCTTCTTGTCTGGTGTCCGAAATGAACACCTGCCTCTAATAATTGTTTCATTGAAACTACTGACATTTTTAAGTCCTCCTTTAAGTTTATACCTCCACACGATAGGTCAGCCATCCAACCAATATGATGGCAACACGGATGCATACCGTGTGTGCGTATTACAGTCAAGCATTATATCATACCATTTATATAAATGCAATACTTTTTTTATTTTTTTGCAACAAAAGCACGCTTATGCGTGCTTTTGTAAAACTACATATTCTGTTTAAAATTATCACCTGTATTTTTTATATCCTGACTTATGAAATCAAGATACTGCGAAAAGTCATTCAAATAATGTCTGACCGCGGTTATACGTGTATCCATTTCTGTTTTTGCAGCTGCAATATTTTTACGCATCTCGTCATAATCACTACTGAGCTTTGTAAACTTATCAAATGTATCAAGCATAAGTTTCTTTGACTTTTTCTGAGCTTCTTCAACTGTTAATGATGCATCGGTTTTGGCTTTGATCATAATTTCAGCAAGTAATTCTTTCTGCTCATCATACATTTTCGCCTTGTGTCTTAGTTCTGTGAGTTCGTCATCGGCAGTATCCGGCTGAGCATTTATTTCCTGTTCAGACCTTAGCTGAGCATAAACTTCTTCTTTTACCTCTTCACGAAGTGATTCACGAATAGACTGCACCTGATCATCAGAAAGTTCAGCTTTATATTTCGAAAGTTCACTTTCGCAACGATTCAGTTCATTTTTAAGCTGTTCCATTTGGGAATTAAGAGTCATTATATAATTGGCTACTTCCTTTTTGTTATAGCCTTTAAATTCTGTTCTAAAGATTTCTTTGGTGCTCATTATGCCGCCCTCCCGATATATTACTGTTACAGTATATCATTAGGTAAGACAAAAATCAACTTAATTTTCATAATCGAGTATGTCGGGTACACCATTTTTAAAAACAAGTACCCCATCTTCAACCTTTATACTATCGTAATCAACACTAAATAGTGATGCAAAATCAGTATCTTCAATGAAAGGAGATATAATTGATGTATCAATGTTTACACCGGCTATAGATATATCTGTGACTCCCAGAGATGCAACACCTTCATTATTAATTAGTTCACAGCCAACTGTTATGTCTTTGTTTTCTATCACAGATAAAACTGCTTTATACCGTTTAAGTTCAGGAAAAGCATCACATAATTTATCGACATCCTTGATCTTTGCTGACATAATTATTTCATCATTATTTAAATCAATGTTTATATCATTTAAATATCCGTCAAGAAAATATATATTTCGGGCAAGCTCGGTTATTCTATCTTCTGTAAACGTAATACTACCGACATTATCATCGGGATTAATATATTCTGTATGAGGCGGTATATCCTCTGTCTGCTCATTTTGTAACGGTGCTTTATCTTGTACTGCATTTTTATTAATAAAAAACAGAAAGGCAAAAGCAAGGCATCCAAATGTAAGTAGTGATAGACAAAAAGAAAGTATCCAGGTTTTTTTATATTGTTTCATTCATTCACTCCGTTTTTTATATTAATTTTATACAAAAAAATGTAAATTTATAATAGTATATTGAAAAAAGTTTAAATAAATAATATAATAACTGAGAGGTGAAATAAATTGAATAAAAAAACATTAACATCTATTCTTACAATTATCATAATTACAGTACTTACAGTTGTTATATTTTTATTTATAAAATCAATCAATAACAATGCCGATACACATTCAGATACACCGCCTACCGATGTAACAGACACAACAGTTGAAACAATTACTGATAATGAAACAACTGAAAATAGCAGTAATACAAGTACTGATAATGAAGTAACCAATACCGACAGTGAAACAAATGCTGACAACGAGGTATCTAACACTGACAGCGAGACAAATGCTAATAACGAGGTATCTAACACTGACAGCGAGACAAATGCT
>JAZUOQ010000154.1:0-3515 GCA_045604775.1 Eubacteriales bacterium | reverse complement strand
GCTGTCACTCTGAAAGATACCCAGGGCGCAGATATCGATGGAAAACTCAGTGTCGGGCAGGTTGCAGACATTGGAAAGGACAGCGTTGTTGAGATAACCACTGAAGCTGTTGTTACAGGCAGTTTTATGATGCAGTACGTATCAGAAGGTGCAGGCTCAGGTGTTATTCTTTCAAATGACGGATATATAGTTACTAATCACCACGTAATTGACGGAGCAACAACAGTTCACGTTCGCACGACAACCGGTGAGAGTTATGAAGCAAAACTAATTGGCACTGACGAGCGTACAGATCTTGCTATTATAAAAATAGATGCTGAAAATCTTACCAGCGCAGTTATGGGTGAATTTGATAACTGCAAAGTGGGCGATGCTGTTGTCGCTATCGGTAACCCATTGGGCGAGTTGGGTGGTACTGTAACCGGCGGTATAATAAGCGCGCTTGACAGAGAGATAACAATAGATAATAACATTATGACCCTTATCCAGACCGATACCGCGATCAATCCGGGTAACTCAGGCGGCGGTCTTTTCAATTCAAACGGTCAGCTTATCGGAATAGTTAACGCAAAATCTTCAGGTCAGGATGTAGAGGGCTTGGGATTTGCAATTCCTATGAATATTGCAAAAACAGTTATTTCTGATCTTATCGAGTACGGCTATGTTACAGGCAGAGTGGAAACAGGTATTGAAGTGATTGAAATAACAGATTACCAGACAGCAATGTACTACCGTGTAAACGAAGCCGGTCTTTATGTTTATTCTGTTGAAAAAGGCTCTCTTGCAGATAAAGCAGGATTTAGATCAGGTGACCTTATCCGTAAAATAAACGGTCTTGATATCAAAACCGAAGAAGAATACAATAAGCTTTTAAAAGAACATTCTGTCGGTGACACACTTAATGTTACAATTTACCGTTCCGGACAAGAAACCGATCTCGTACTTGAACTGTACGAATATAAACCACAATAACAAAATACTCGAATCGTTAACGATTCGAGTATTTTTCATTTATAAATATTTTTCAATACATCATAAATACCGTCTGCCATTGCCATAAAACCAAGATCATTGGGGTGGCAACCATCTATAGTTGCACTGTCACCGCCAAGTTTTTTGAAAAAATTAGTTCCGTCTATAAAATAAACATTATCTCCGGCAGCTTTTGCCTCGATATAACTTTGTGTGATGATTTCAAGCCGTCGCTTGACCTCATCATCTATCCACAGTGTCGGGCGAGACACAATAATAATTGGCAGTTCAGGGTTTTTACAGCGTATAATATCATAAAACGGCTTGTGTGTTTTTTGCAAATGCTCAGGTGTTGGTGCATTGTGGTCATAGTCCAGCACAAATGCCGACATATCAAGATCTGCAATATACTTTGCCATAACAGGTTCGCCTTTAGCATTTCCTGAAAAGCCAAGGTTTATATGATCAATATTAAGCTTTCGTGTAATAATATTCTGATAACAGTTTCCCGGGCGTGATGCACACCCGCCCTGTGTTATTGAACTTCCGTAATATACAATTGGCAAAACATCTTTGTAATCGGAAGCCGGCAGTAACACGGCATCCTTTTCAATACCTATTTCTATATCGGTAACAGATGTATAAAGAGGCATATTAAGAGTCAAGGTCCGCATTTTTTTACCGCCTCTGAGTTTTTTACTTGTACTGTAAAAATCAGTCACATTAAAAGGCGGAGCGAAGTTTGCAAGAAAACCCTCGTCATCGTCATAAAGATCAACACCGATTGAACCAGTAAGTGCAAAATGGGGCATTTTCCCTAAGTCTTTTACAGAAACATACACACCGATCTCAGCCGAATCGGTCATAAAACGTACCCTGCCGCCTGCAGTGTTTTTATACAACCTTGTTACACCCTCGCTTGTAGCTTTTGCAATGTTTTCCGGTATTCTTTCAAAATTTCCGTTAGTTTCGTTCCACATGACACCGTATATTTTAAACGGTGCACTTTTTATATTGTGTATGCAAAGTCCATCAACAGCAGTTTTCACTTCAAAATTTTTATCAATTTTAGATATATTCACCATACTGTTCACTCCTTGATTTTTTTAATGCCCTATATTCTTTGGGAGACATATTTTTATGGGTAATAAAGGCGCGATTGAATGTACGTATTGAATTGTACCCTACTTCGTAAGCAATTTCAGACACCGTTTTTTCTTCTTTTAACAATAATTCACTTGCACGCATTATACGAAGAGCATTAATGTACCTGTTAAAGCTTGTGTTAAGTCTGCTTGTGAAAAGGTGCGATATGTGATACTTGCTGATATGTAGTGAATTTGAAATGCTTTCTAAAGAAATTTCACCGCAATAGTTGTCGTAACAATAGTTTATAATGTTCTTGACTGTATCTGTTTCAACCGGTGCACTTGGTATAAGTTTAATACATCTGAGTATTTCACACATAAACAACAGCAACAATCCCTTAAGTTCCGTTTCACAGTATATGTCTTTTTGTATATCAACATCTATTATATCGTTTACAATATTAATAATACGGGAATTTACATTTTTTAATACCGGTGTTTCGGGCACTAGTGTTTTAAATGTTTTTGCAAACTCCGGACATATATCGGGTGAAAATATTATTCGTGCGTGTTCCACATTTTTTCCATTTAAATAATAATGCACCTGATTGGGAAATGCGATATACAAGTCCCCTGTGCATAATTTATCACTTTTTTTATCTGCAAATGCAATACACTCACCTTTTGTGACCTGTATGATTTCCACCTGAGTATGAAGATGCGGATTATTGCCTAATTTATTATCCCGTAACACCCTGTATGAAAACTCGTTTTTTTCCAGCATAAAATACATTTCATCACCGCAATTTTTGTCTATATTTTAGTTTTCTATGTCTTGAATTATATCTGAAAATACTTTAAAATGCAAGTAAGAGGTGATAAAAATGCTTAAAGTGTGTATTCTAGGTTACGGCGGTATCGGTCGTGCACATCGTAAGGGTTATGAAATATTAAAAGAACAGGGCGCGCCTGTTGAATTGTGTGCACTTTGCGATATTGATGAAAAACAGTTCAGTTCAATAGTGTCTATTAATAACAATGACGATGAGGGTAGCCATCAGCAATACCGTACATATACCGATCTTGAAAAGATGTTGGAAACAGAAAAGCCGGATGTTATCGATATCTGTCTGCCGACATATATGCATTGTGAGTATGCAACAATGCTTTTAAAGCGTGGGTACCACGTCCAGTGTGAAAAACCAATGGGACGTAATAGTGAACAGTGCGAGGATATGCTCAAAGTCGCAAAAGAAAGCGGAAAACAGCTTATGATAGGTATGTGCCTCAGATTTGATGCATACTATACTGAACTTAAAAAAATGATAGACAGCGGTATCTACGGCAAAGTAAACGCTGCATTCTTTACAAGACAAAGCGGTTTTCCGCGTTGGGGTTTTGACGGTTGGTATCGTGACTATACCCGAGCAGGCAAGTCGGATGCCAAGCGGTCTT
>JAZUOQ010000153.1:0-2421 GCA_045604775.1 Eubacteriales bacterium | reverse complement strand
GTCGGATCCGGAAAAGCCCCTGTATGTCTGATAACAGTTTATCAATATCAAGTGCCGCTTGCTCTCCACCGCGTACCGCTGCATCAATTACATACTGTGAGGTGTCATCCAACAAATATTCGTAGTTGGTGTTAAGTGCATTTGCTATATCCTTTACAATAGATATATTTGCAGGATGCCTGTTTCCGCTTTCGTAGTTCTGTATAGACCTGAGTGATAATCCGGCTTTGTCTGCAAGTGTATTCTGCGAAAAACCCAGTTCCAAACGTCGCTTTTTTATTTTATCTCCGAATTCCATTACAATCCTCTTTTGTGAAATATTGTGCATATTTTGTACTTGACAACGCAAAGTTGTGCGTATATAATAAACATCAGATACACGCAACATCGTGCGTATAAATGATAAATCATTTTTGTTTTTTTGTCAAGAGGGTAGTTATGTCAAGGGTAATATTACATTGTGATATGAATAATTTTTTTGCATCGGTAGAGTGTATTATGGATCCAAAGCTTTCAGGTAAACGTGTTGCTGTATGCGGTAATACAGAGGAACGACACGGTATCATACTTGCCAAGAACGAGGCGGCAAAAAAACTCGGGGTTAAGACCGGTGAAGCGATTTGGGAAGCAAAAAAGAAATGTCCGGATCTTGTGACAGTTTTGCCGCATTATGAACTTTATGCCGATTTTTCCGCACGTGCCAAAGAAATCTACAGCAGATTTACCGACCTTGTTGAACCGTTTGGGCTGGATGAATGTTGGCTTGATGTAACCGGATCTGTACGTCTTTTCGGTGATGGAAAAGAGATAGCAGATAGGATACGAAATACCGTTCGCACAGAACTCGGGCTTACAATATCTGTCGGGGTTTCATTTAATAAAGTATTTTCAAAACTTGGGAGTGATATGAAAAAGCCGGATGCAGTAACAGTTATTGATAAGGAAAATTTCAAAGAACTTGTGTACGGACTTCCAGCTGGTGATCTTTTAGGTGTAGGTCCTGCATCAAAAAATAATCTTCATCGTATTGGAGTTGACACTATAGGTGAACTTGCAGGACTTCCGCGCGAGGTTTTGTCAATACGTATGGGCAAGCGCGGTGAAGCACTGTGGTACTATGCAAATGGTCTTGAAAACTCTGCTGTTTCGCATATTAATTATGAACCTGTCGCAAAAAGTCTTGGTAGGGGTACCACTACTCCTCGTGATCTTGTAAATAATTCGGAGGTAAAGAGGCTTATACTTTCACTCAGTCAGCCGGTAGCGCGTAACCTTCGTAAATGCGGACTTGTAGCGTGTGGTATTCAATTGTCTGTACGCGATAATACTCTTTTAACGCGAGAATTTCAATGCAGGCTTCCATCACAAACCAATAACGCATATGATATTTTTATGGCAGCGTATCAGCTTTTTAAAAAACGTTATGAATGGAAAAATAATATTCGTTCACTTACTGTGCGTGCTATTTATCTTGAGGCGGATACATTTGTGCGTCAGGCAGATTTGTTTAACGATTTTTCTGCAATTGAACGTGCAGAACATCTTGATACAGCAGTTGATAGTATAATTTCAAGATACGGAAAAAACTCAATTAAACCTATGTCACTAATAGGTGCTGATTTTATAGGGGAACTGCGCGCAGAATGTGCATCACTTCCTGGTTTTAATATTTAATAATATATAGACAAATTTAAAACATTATGTTAAAATATTAAATTGTAAAACTATGGTGAGGTGTGTTATGATTTACAAAAATATTGACAGTCTTATTAACTACGCGTTGTCCTGCGGTCTTATTGAGAAAGAGGACAAAATTTATAGTATCAACCGTATAATTGAAATACTCGGTATTGACGAATATGTTGAGCCCGATGTTTACTGCGACCTTGAAGTAAATGTTGCACTTGATGGTATTTGTGACTATGCTGTTGAAAAAGGTCTTATTGAGGACGGTATTGTAAGCCGTGACTTGTTTGATACTAAAATTATGGGTGCGTTGACGCCAAGACCGTCTGAGGTTATTTCTAAATTTAAATCACTTTATGAACAATCACCCGAAAAAGCAACTGATTACTACTATAAATTCAGTTGTGATACTAACTATATACGTCGTGACAGAATTGCTAAGGATGTAAAGTGGAAAACAAAAACAGAGTATGGTGAGATAGATATAACTATCAACCTTTCAAAACCCGAAAAAGATCCCAAGGCTATAGCTGCTGCGAAAAATGCAAAGCAAAGCGGTTATCCCAAGTGTGCGCTTTGTCGTGAAACAGAAGGCTATGCGGGAAATCTTAACGCTGCTGCGCGTCAAAACCACAGGATAATTCCAATTACTATGAACAGTACCCCTTGGGGTATGCAATATTCGCCTTATGTTTATTATAATGAACACTGTATATGCTTTAATTTTGAACACAC
>JAZUOQ010000152.1:0-5175 GCA_045604775.1 Eubacteriales bacterium | reverse complement strand
ATTTTTTCGGTAACAGGGTACTGTTCTTTAATGTCTTTCGGTATAGGCAACTTTCTTAAAAAGTTCATATTCATCATGGTTTTATATCTCCTTTTTGTCAAATCTGTGTCTGCGTTCGGTAGAAACACGCATCATTTCTCTCATTCCCTCACGGTCGCAGGTTTTCAGTTTATCATACATATTATCAAATGAGCGTCTGAACTTGTCCATTTCGCGCAAAAGTGTATCACGGTTAAGCAAGAACAGTTCACTCCACATATCGTCATTGATATTAGCTATACGGGTAAGATCTCTGAACGAGTCGCCGGTGTAGTTTTCAAGCCCTCTGAAATCGTTACAGCACATAAGCGATACTGCAATGCAGTGCGTTAACTGAGAAAGGTATGCTATCATTTCATCGTGCATTTCCGGACTAAGTTCACTTACATCTTTAAAGCCAAGCTTTACCCCAAGGTCACGGCACAGCTCCATTGCTGAGGCTGTGTTTTTTGATGTAGGGACAACAATATAATTGGCTTTCTTAAACATTTTATCGTCAGCATTTTCAACACCGTAAACCTCTTTACCTGCCATTGGGTGTGCGGCAATAAATTCAACGTCTTCTCTCAAAAACTCCTGTATATCGTATACTATGCAACTTTTAACACCTGTAACATCTGTAATAACAGCGCCGCTTTTTAAAAGGTGTTGATTGGTTTTAAGCCAGTTAACAAACACACGTGGATAGAGTGCAAATACCAAAAGGTCGGCTTTGCCTATCATATCGGGATCTATTTCTGTTGTTCCCTCGTCTATAAGTTCATTTTCTAATGCATAATCTATGGATTTTTGTGATCGTGTTATCGCACTTACCTTATACCCTTGATTTTTAAGTGACTTTGCGTATGAACCGCCCAAAAGACCGAGTCCAACGATCAGTATATTCATATTTTTATTTAACTTCATTTATATTTACTCCCAAGTTTTTAAGCCTTTCAAAAAAATCAGGCATACTTTTATTTACAGCGCGCCATCCATCGATAACACCGCCGGTTTTTGTAAGCAGTACTGAAAGTGCCATCACGATTCTGTGGTCATTGTGCCCGTATAGTATATCGTTTGGCTCGCTAATGCCGTGTCCTACAAAAATCTCATTATCACATATTTTTATATCAATACCGAATTTTTTTAATTCTGTTGCCATTGCAACGCCTCTGTCACATTCTTTGATTTTGAGACGCTTTGTGTTTATTAAATGTACACCATGATTGTATGCGCCTACTGCCATTAGGACAGGTGCAAGATCAGGACAGTCTTTTACATCAAGTGATGGGCAGTCTTTTTGTATTAATTTAAAATACTCACGGTATATTTTATCACCTTGTAGACTGGCTGTATTCAAATTTTTCACCTTTACGTCACTGTTTACAAGATTAAGCGCTTCAAAAAATGCAGCATTTGACCAGTCACCCTCAACTGTTACTGTGTTAGGTTTATATATCTGATTGCCTTTTATTTCTATTGTTTTGTGATTTCTTTTTACAGTGACACCGAATTGTGACAAAGCGTTTATTGTCATATCAATATAGGGTGCGCTTTCAAGGTCGCCTGTGATGTTGATTTTACTGTCGCCTGAAAGTATAGGAAGTACAAACAGCAGACCGCTTATGAACTGACTTGAAATATCACCCCTGACAGAAAAAACACCGCTTCTCAGTTTGCCTTTGACATAAACCTTGTCTTTTAACTGTTTAAATTCGATGCCTTGTTCAGCACACAATGTGTTATATACTTCAAGTGAGCGGGCAAACAATCTTTCGCTTCCTGTAAGGGTAAAGCCTTTGTCATACAACATACAAATCGGGATCATAAACCGAAGTGTACTGCCACATTCATTACAGGGCAGGGCGGTTTGTGTAACATCACCCTGTTTTATGGTGATTGTGTCACAGCCTGCTCTTATTTCTGCGCCCAGAGCGCTAAGACAGTTTAGCGTTGCGTTTATATCATCTGAGTAAGAAACACCTTTTACTGTGCCGCCATTTGAAAGGTATGCACATATCATAAGACGATGTGCCATACTTTTGGAGGGTGGTGCATTCACAGTGCCGTTGGCTTTGCCGAAAACTTTTATCTGTTCCATTTCAGTATGCATTCTCCAATCTCTTCAACACTATTGCCGTAAACTGTAGCATCAGCACAATGTTTATAAATCGGCAGGCGCTTTTCGTACAATGCTTTTAGTTTATCTTCTGTATCAGATAGAGGTCTGTTTTCAGATTTTGAAAACTTTGCAATGTCGGACAGTTTTCTGTCAATAAAAAATAATTTTCCGTTTTGTTTTAAACGACAAACATTTTCTTCTTTTAAAATGGCACCTCCGCCTGTGGCAATAACTATACCGTTTTTCTTTGCGATGTCAGATATGACTTCGCTTTCAATATCACGAAATGCTTGTTCTCCGTTTTGGTTTATTATTTCAGCAGGTGTTTTTTTAAAGCGTTTTGTTATTTCTTTATCAGTATCTATAAACTCGCGGTTTGTTTTTTGGGCAATATATCTGCCCACCGTTGATTTTCCTGATGCAGGCATACCTATAAGAACTGTGTTTGTTTTGGTTTCTAATATTTCATTATAAACACGGTACAGATCTTCGTTTTCAAATTTTCTTGATAAAAAGTGTTCTGCTGCGTACACCGCTTGTGCTACAAGCATTAAAAGACCGCAAGAAGCGGGAATTTTGCGTGATTTAGCAGCGTTTACAAGCCTTGTATTAAGAGGGTTATATATTGCATCAATAACACCCGAGAGATTTGGAAATTTTGTTATATCCGCTGACAGTCCATCGTTTTCGGGATACATTCCCACAGGGGTTGTGTTAATTATGATATCTGCATCGGAGTGATGGTTATATAGTTCGGCATAAGTTATGGCGCCGTCATTTGCGTTTCTTGATACACGCAACACTTCTTTTGCGCCAAGGCTGTTTGATACTGCGAATGCGGTTTTGGAAGTACCGCCGCTACCAAGTATTGCAACTTTTTTATCTTTAATGTCAACGCCGGTTTCTTTTATTAACAGGCACATACCCGAAAAGTCGGTGTTGTAACCATATAAAAGACCATTTCTGTTGACTATTGTATTTACTGCTCCGATTTTTTTTGCTTCATCACTTATCCAAAACAAATGTGGTATAACTGCTTGTTTGTAAGGGATTGTGACATTTATTGCTTTAAAATCACGTTTTGTTAAAAATGCGTCTAGATTATCGGGTTCAAGCTCTTTTAATATATAATTACACGGATACAGTTTTTCGTGAATAATTTTGGAAAAACTGTGCCCGAGTTTTCGTCCTATACATCCGTATTCCATTACTTTAACCAGTCCGTTCCATAGTGTGTTGCCAGCAAATCGCAGAGCGTAAGCGCGCAGACAGCGTCTGCCACTGCGCGCGCACGGTGTACGACACAAGGATCATGTCTGCCGCTCATACTTATCTCGGCATCCGTTTTATTAATAAAATCAACTGTTTTCTGAGGTTTGAATATGGTAGGGGTAGGTTTTATTGCCAGCCGTATAATCAGTGGCATACCGTTTGTGATTCCGCCGTTAATTCCGCCGTTTGAGTTGGTGCGTGTCAAAACTTTGCCATTGTCCATATAAAACTCATCATTTGCCTCGCTTCCTCGCATATCACACATTTCAAAACCGTCACCGAATTCAATACCTTTAACTGCAGGTATTGAGAACATTGCGTGTGAGAGCATACTTTCGACACTGTCAAACCACGGCTCGCCAATGCCGTCGGGAAGTCCGCATACAACAGTTTCCAAAATGCCGCCTACACTGTCACCGTCTGATTTGGCTTTCAGTATATTTTCTTGCATTTTGTTTGCGGCAATATCGTCCAGCACCGCAAAATATGTGTTGTTCAGTTTGTCAAAATCTGTGGTATAGTTTTCAAAGCTACGGTCGTTTATCCCTGCACAACGTTTGATATGTGTAGCAATGCTTATACCTTTTTTGTTAAGTGCAGATATCGCAACAGCACCTGCGGCAACAATTGCCGCTGTTATACGAGCGGAAAAATGACCGCCGCCGCGATAGTCCTCAAAGCCGTGGTATTTGGCGTTTGCGGTGTAGTCGGCGTGACCGGGCCTTGCAAGTGCGCGTGTTTTGCTGTAATCTTTTGAATTTGTGTTTTCATTAGGGATAATTATTGTTAGGGGTGTACCTGTTGTTTTACCCTCAAATACGCCCGATGCGATCACAAACTTATCAGCCTCGGAACGAGGTGTTGAAATGTCACCCTGAGGACGCCTAAGCGCAAGCCTGGATTCGATAAATCTTTTGTCTATCTCAATGCCCGGTGCAAGTCCGTCTATTACTGCACCGATGTACTCACCATGGCTTTCACCGAATACTGTTACTGATACCGAGTTCCCGAATGTGTTTTTCATATACTGACCTCTGCAATCTGATGTAATTGGTCACCGCTCAGCTTTTTCATTTCAAAACTGCCGACTTCGTTTACATATATGACCGTTATATTGTTACCTGACATTTTTTTGTCGTGGCGCATAAGCTCGCACAATTCACTTTTGTCACCCTCGTAATTTGTGGGAAGGTTTAACCGTTTCAGTATCGGCAAAAGTTTTGCGCGTACTTTTTCGCTGCACATAGGAACCATACCGATAGCAACGCACTCACCGTGATACAAGTCTCCTGAAAGACTTTCTACGGCGTGTGCAAGGGTGTGACCGAAGTTGAGTATTTTTCGAAGACCGGACTCTTTTTCATCTGTTTCCACAACATAGCGCTTTATTAAGAGCGAACGATGAATGACAGTATCTATATCTTCGAGCGGGTTTCCGTTTTCGAATATATCAAACAGTTCGGCATCCGATGTGAGAGCCATTTTTAGTGCTTCGCACAGTCCGTTTGATATTTGTCTTTTATCAAGTGTTTTTAAGGTGTCGGGATCAATAAGTACAGCTTTTGGCTGATAAAATGCGCCGACAATGTTTTTTATGCCTTCGAAATCTATTGCGACTTTGCCGCCGATAGATGAATCTACCTGAGAAAGCACGGTAGTCGGTATATTATAAAAATCGATACCGCGCATAAATGCAGATGCCGCAAAACCTGTAAGGTCGCCAATTACACCGCCCCCTACTGCTACTGCGCAATCGGTAC
>JAZUOQ010000151.1:0-7348 GCA_045604775.1 Eubacteriales bacterium | reverse complement strand
AGCACGGCAGGCATTGCCTGCGTCCCTGTTGGTCCACCAGCAAAAAACCACCCAATCGGGTGGTTTTTTTGTTGGTATCAGTAGGGACTCGAAGCCTGAGAGGGCAAAAAGCGTTAAAAAAGTTGCCGGTGGCAAGTTTTTTAGCTTTTTGGTGCGCAGATGGGTACCGCGAGTTCTGCGAAGCGGTCATCAAGCACGGCAGGCATTGCCTGCGTCCCTGTTGGTATCAGTAGGGGCTCGAAGCCTGAGATAATAAAAAATCTTTCAATATATCATTAAGTATATTGAAAGATTTTTTATTTAAAATTGTATTTCAGTTATCTGCCAGCAGTCTATTTTTGGAACAGTGAAATTTATTCTGCCATCTTTATATACATATTCAAGATTGACATTTTCGGGAACCAAACGTACAGACTTTGGAGCCTCATCACTTTTCACAGAAATATCTATATTATACACAGGAAGAATATCTTCAATTATTTCAGTATTTTCACCACGCTTTACAGGACTTGCATAAAGAGTGTGCACAAGAAGTCTGTTTTCTTTTTTATCTTTTGTAAGCGTTAAAATACCCTGAGCAGATAATGTCGATTTAACGCTGACATCATCACCTAAAAGTCTGGCAATAACATTATTTACTATTTCTTTGGTATAAATATTACCCATTTTAAAATATTCATTAAACAATGCATATGATATGTAGGCTGTATTACCGTTAATGACTACAGCATCGCTGTATTTTTTACTACTTGTAGGAGAATGTCTATGCGAACAAAAATGTTCTGCCGTTCTGTTAAAGTATGGGCTTTCAACATCAGCTTCACAATTTCCACTTACAGCGTTTACTTTTGTAGTATCACTATAAATAATATATGATGCATTTTCAAGCGAATTTATTTCAAAATGAGGACGTATGTATGTAGGCAAATACTCACTAATCCCCTCATACTTGCAGCCTAGATCAAGCATAAAATCATTACCGTTTATATTAAGCCCTGATTTATAGCTTGCAAGAATTTTACCACCGTTTTTCAAGTACAAATTCAGTTTATCAGCCAACTTTTCATCAAGCATACAGTAGTCAGGCAAGATAACAAGCTTATAATTATCAAACTCTGCCTCGGTATCTATCATATCAAACAGGTACTTTCCTTCGAGCAGAATTCTCGAACAGCCGGCATTACACCCTTTCATTACTGAAGAATCGAATTCAGCATCAGGGTAATAATTCATTATAGCCTCACATGAAAGAACTGCAATATCAGAGATGTTTTTAGCATTACAAAGCCATTCTTCTCTTTCTTCAAGCGTTTTATATGCTGTACCAATTAGTGTATATGTAGCGTTATCCATTTTACCGTTAGGTGCAAGCTGATCACCTACTGAACACCTTGCGCCATTAGCTGCAGAAAGTGCCACCTCATAACGAAGTGCATTTGGATGTTTATAGCCGCCAAATTCACCCCATGATTTATGGAACTTTCCGGTCATTCCAAGATAATCCATACCAATAGTACGTGCATACGCTGCAGACATAGGGAAATGGTCATATCCCCAACCGCCTGTTGGCAAACTTTCCAGTTCAAGATGTGTGTTCATAAACGCAAGATCGCGTCTGCCGTGACGGATATGTCCGCCGTTATGAAATACGGGAAGACCAGGTTTTACTGAATCGATAGTCTCTCTTACGCGTCTTGTATAATTGGCATAAGTCTTTTCGGCAAGTTTCTTAACATCAGAAGGATCATCTTTATCCAGTCCCTGCTCTGACATTGACTTAAGACAACTTTCACAGTAGCAGGGAACAACATTTACTATATCCAAAAATATACCGTCAGCATCGTAATTCTCACATACTTCTTTTATCTGAGCAAGAAGTTCATTTAGATAAGGTGAATTCAAACATAGCATTTTATATCTTGGAATAGTAAAATCCGGTTGTTTATCAGGTGCCGAACGTAAAATCCATTCCGGATGCTGAACTGCGGTTTTTTCATCATAACCCGCTGATATGTATACAGGTGTTTTTACATTTATTTCATGCGCCGCTTCAATTTGTGCAGCTAAAAGATCGAAGTCAAGTTCGGGATGTATAAGATTCGCTTTTGTGGGATGGTATGACCAGCCGTGATGGCATTTTGAAAATACAGTTATTGAGACAACGTGTCCCTTTTTGAGCATTTGCTGGAATTGTGATTTTGAAAACGAACTGCCAATGCCTGCAATTTTTTCGGATGTGTGAAAATCAAGATGTACCTGTCTAAATCTCATATGTCACCTCTAGCATTTTTATTTTATTATATATTAAATTTTAATAAGACTGCTATAACTATTTAAACTTTTTTAAAATAATTAAAAAGTAACTTTAGTTATACTTTTTTCCAACGCCCAGTAAAATAATACACAACGCCAATAAAGAAAGGTGTAAGTCCAGCTATTGCATCGCCAAGCCAGAAACCGTAATGTTCCATACCGATTACAAGACCAAATAGTAATGACAATCCTATACGCATTACAATTCCGTCAAGAATTGCAGTCACAAAGTTAACTTTATAATTACCACTGCCGTTTATAAGTGCATTCATCGTTGAACGTAGTGAACCGGCGATAAACAAAAGTACAGCAATAGGTATATAACCGTGTGCAATTTCAAGAACTGCCGAATCGGCGCTATCAAGAAACAGACTGAATATTTGTTCAGGAAACAAACAGATGGCAAGTGAAAATAAAGAACTTACAACAAGTGTTATTATCAATAGTTCTTTAAGTATTTTATTTACGCGTTTATACTCTTTTGCAGCAATATTCTGTGAGACCATTGTAGAGCCTGCAGTATTCATTGAGTTGGATACTAAAGCCGCTATACTGTTTATTTTATTCGCAATACCGGCGAATGCAGATATTGCAAGACCATAACCATTTATCCACGAATTCACAAAAAGCTTGGATATCTGTACAGACGCAAATTTAATTGACATCGGCACGCCAAGCTTTACAAGATTTATAAGCATTTCTTTATTCCAATGCAAAAAATCGCGCATAGTTATATTAAGTTCATATTGTTTTCTGTTTATTATAAGAAATACAGTACATCCGATAAAACTGAGAGCCTGACTCATAACAGTTGCGAGTGCGGCACCGCTTGTACCCATACCCATGCCGACAATAAATACAACATCGAGAATAAGATTTAAAACAGATGCCATTGCTATAAATAAAAGTGGATGCTTTGAATCACCCATGCCGCGCAATATTGCACTTACTACATTGTAACCATAAATAAATATAAGACCACTTATACAAATAAGAGAGTAAGAAAAAGCACCGCTATAAGCTTCTTCAGGTGTATTCATAAGTTTTAAAAGCGTGTGTTGAAATATTATGCCAAGTGACGTAAGTGACAGTGCGCTTACAGCAAGAAAACCGGACATTGTACCGACAAACCTGCCGATATTTCTACGCTCTCCCGCACCTATATATTTTGCAATGATTACCTGTCCTGCGCTTGCAAAGCCCATACCGATAAAAGTTAGTAAATTTGTAATATCGCCGCCGATAGAAACAGCAGAAACGCCGGATTCACCAAGTGTCCTGCCGACAACGACCATATCCACCATATTATAGACTATCTGCAAAAGGTTAGCCAAAAATAATGGCCACGCAAAACGGACTAGTTGTTTTGTGACGTTACCTTTTGTAAAGTCTTTTATCTTTACAGACGCTGTCATAGCGGTAAACTAAATGTATAGCCTGTAGCTATACCGACTATTGCAGATATTATAATTATGATTATCGGATGGACCTTTTTAAAAGACAAGACAGACATTGCAACAAACAGCACAAGAGAAATATAAGTTTCTATCGACTTAAAAACATCAAGTGTCACGGTATCGGGGAAGAAAACAGTTTCGCCAACAGACAAGAGTGCTGCAGCAATAAGACCGATCACAGCCGGTTTTAAACCTTTCATACATCCGGCAACTGTTTTGCTTTTTTTAAATTTTTCATATACCGTCGCAACTATGAGAATAATGATAAATGAGGGAAGAGCTACACCAAGAGTTGCACATATTGCGCCAAGAATGCCACCTTTTTCTGTACCGACAAATGTAGCCATATTAATAGCAAACGGACCGGGGGTAGATTCCGCGACAGCAACAAAATCGACCAGTGTCTCAGCACTCATCCAGCCATGGCTATACACCTCTTCCTGTATAAAGGGAAGCATTGCATAACCGCCCCCAAAAGTAAATGCACCGATTTTAAAAAATGTTAGAAACAGTTCAAGTAAAATCATTTTTTCACCCTCCTGTCTGCTATAATTGCACTTACAAGACCGATTACTGCACAACCGATAACAACATAAATCACGCTTATATTAAATACTGTGACTGCAATAAAAGCAAGCGCTGCTATTACATACGAAAGAACATCCTTTGGACATTTTTTATACATCGTATACCAAGCTTTTAATACAAGTGCCAAAACGCCTGCGCGGATACCGAAAAAAGCATAGCTTACTGTACGGTTTTCACGAAATGCGCCTATAACAAGTGTCAAAAGTGAGATTATAATAAAGGATGGAAGAACCATACCAAATGTCGCAAAAGCAGAACCAAGAACACCACCGACACGATAACCTACAAATGTTGCAGAGTTTATTGCAATAGGTCCAGGTGTAGACTCGGCGATAGCGATTATATTCAGAACATCATCATCTGTTATCCATTTTTTCTTTTCAACAGTTTCAGCTTGAATAATAGGAATCATTGCATAACCGCCACCAAAAGTGAATGCGCCGATCTTAAAAAAAGTAGCAAACAATTCTAAAAGTGTTTTCAACTTAACGTTTTTCAAGGGGAATATAACCTCTTTTCTTTTTAACATTTATATATGCAGGACGTATTATTTTGCCTGCGTTTTGTATTTCTTCAATGCGGTGAGCACTCCACCCTGCAATACGTGAAATAGCAAAAAGGGGTGTGAACAGTTCATTTGGTAATTCAAGCATACGGAAAATCAGACCTGAATAAAAATCAACATTTGCAGAAACACCCTTATACATTTTACGCTTTTCGGCAATAAGCTCAGGTGCCAAACGTGCAACAGTTTCATATAGTTCAAATTCCTCTTCCCTATCCTTTTCAACCGCAAGGGTGTGTGCAAAACCTTTAAGGATATCTGAACGCGGATCAGACAGTGAATAAACCGCATGACCCATTCCGTAGATAAGACCTGCGTTATCAAAAGCCTGTTTATTCAAAAGCTTTAAAAGATAATCACGAATCTCACTTTCTTTAGATATGTTTATATGTTTTTTCATATCATCAAACATACGAACAACCTTGATATTTGCACCGCCGTGACGCGGTCCTTTAAGCGAACCGAGTGCTGCTGAAACAGCAGAATAGGTATCAGTACCGGACGAGGTCACAACGTGAGTGGTAAATGTTGAATTGTTGCCGCCGCCATGCTCAGCATGAAGAATTAATGCAATATCCAGAATTTTGGCTTCCGTTTCGGTATATTCACCGTTTTCGCGCAAAATATTAAGAATACATTCGGCTGTTGACAGATGTTGTCTCGGGTTATGAATAAATAAACTTTTTCCGCAGTGATAATGCTGATAAGACTGATAACCATATACTGCAAGCATAGGGAAAACAGAAATAAGCTGCAAGCACTGACGAAGCACATTTTGAACAGAAATATCGTCAGGATTATCGTCATAGGCATAAAGTGCAAGCACGCTGCGTGACAAAATATTCATCATATCCCTACCGGGAAGTTCAAATATCATATCACGTACAAAAGAGGTGGGGAGGGTACGAAATGTTTCAAGTGTTTGTTTAAACGTATCCAGTTCTTTTTTATTAGGGAGTTCAGAAAACAAAAGGAGATACACAGTTTCTTCAAACCCAAATCGGTTGTCCTTTAATATGCCGGATACAAGATCACGCACATTGAAACCACGATAACTAAGCACACCTTCACACGCAACAGTACTGCCGTCAGCAAGTATTTCTTTTGATTTGATATCTGAAATTTCAGTTAGTCCTGTTGTAACACCGACACCGTTTATATCACGAAGACCACGAAAAACATTATGTTCAGTATACATTTCAGGTTGGATTGTATTATTTAAATTTGATTTTTCGGCAAGTTTACCTATATAATTTTCGAGTTTTATATCTAGCATTTATTACTCCTTTCAAAACTTTATTATACCATATACCAGTATATAAATCAATTAATAAAAAATTAAAAGACACATTTCTGTGTCTTTTAAAAACTATAAATTTCTTTTGTGATTTTTTCATGGGATGAGCCTGAAAAATCATATGTTTCTTTAAGAGTCATACCCAGTAGATTGGGCGTTATATCAAGTTTTGTATCAAACGGGTAGGTTCTATTCCAGCGATAAATCACAAGAGTTTTAATTTTTGTAGTGTACTCCGATAAGTTGATATTCTCAACAAAGCAAGTATCACAAGCACCGGCAACATCCAAAGGTGCATCGGCTACAGTTACAAAGTAATCCTTAAAAAGTGATGCAGAATAAGGATTTACGATTATATTTTTATGGTTCTGAACAAGATCTGCCACAAGCAGACTGTCACGACTTTGACGACGATTATTAAAAAGCATACCACCGTTATCATCAACACAAACCACAACTGTCATTATTCTTCACCAGACCAACAGTAAGTACACAATTTTTCGCGCGGTAAACCTGTAGCTTCTATCATATCATCTAATCGGTTATATTGAAGTGATGTAAAACCGAGTTCCTTACCTATCATATCGACCATAAGTTTATACTTTTCATCGTCCGGATCTGTATAACGCTGAAGTGTTTCATAATCAGGCTCACAACCCTCAATTTTATATATAACACGGCGTGTTATAAGATCCATATCAGATGTAGAACGCGAGAAATTAAGATATTTACAGCTAAACATTATCGGTGGACAAGCAGGACGTATGTGCACTTCCCTTGCACCGCATTCATACAAAAATTCCGAGGTTTCACGGAGCTGATTGCCGCGAACTATCGAGTCATCAATAAGTATCATACGCTTATCGTTAATAAGGTCGTGTACAGGGATTAGCTTCATTTTAGCAATAAGTTTACGTTTGCTGGGATGAGTGGGCGTGAAAGAACGAGGCCATGTAGCTGTATATTTTACAAAAGGACGGACATACTGAAGTTTCGACTCATTTGCATAACCAATAGCATGTGCGATACCTGAATCGGGTACACCTGCAACAACATCTGCTTTAACTTTATCTCGTGTTGCCAAAAGTTTTCCGCAAGTATTACGCATTTTTTCAACACTGGTACCCT
>JAZUOQ010000150.1:0-12522 GCA_045604775.1 Eubacteriales bacterium | reverse complement strand
TGGCTACGATCCGACTTGGTGGTGTACTTAGTTGGCTTGTTATCATACCGCTTATTGTACTTTTTGGTGAAAATATAATTATGTATCCGGGTACAGAAACGATAGGTGATATTTATGCACAAAGTGGTGCAAGTGGTATTTGGAGTTCATATATTCGTTATATAGGTGCGGGTGCACTTGCATGTGGCGGTATTATAAGTCTTATTAAATCTTTACCGCTTATTATCTCAACTTTTGGCGGTGCAGTCAAAGGTATGGCTTCCGGCGGTTCAATATCTACTTTGCGTACAGAACGTGATCTTAACATAAAAGTAGTTATCGGTGCAATAATTGTACTTACTCTTCTTGTATGGCTTGTACCTGCAATTCCAGTTTCAATGTTAGGTGCGGTTATAATTGTAATATTTGGATTTTTCTTTGCAACTGTTTCTTCTCGTATGGTAGGACTTGTTGGCAGCAGCAATAATCCTGTATCAGGTATGGCTATTGCCACACTTCTTATTTCCACTTTAATTCTTAAAGTTACAGGTAGCAATGGTGCTGCAGGTATGCAAGGTGCTATTGCTATAGGTTCTATTATTTGTATAGTAGCCGCAATATCGGGTGATACATCACAGGATCTTAAAACCGGATATTTACTTGGTGCTACACCTAAAAAACAGCAAATAGGTGAAATTATAGGTGTTATTGCGTCTGCTTTGGCTATAGGTGGTACATTATATCTTCTTGACTCTGCTTGGGGATTTGGTTCTGAGGAACTGGCTGCTCCACAGGCAACTCTTATGAAGATGATTACAGAGGGTGTTATGAACGCTGATTTGCCGTGGACTCTTGTATTTATCGGTATATTTATTTCAATCGTTATTGAATTGATAGGTATCCCTGTTCTTCCGTTTGCAATAGGTATATATTTACCAGTACAGCTTAATGCTTGTATAATGGTTGGCGGACTTATCCGTCTTGTATTTGATAAAATGAAAAAAGAAGAAAATACCAAGAAAGAAATTGTAAATGACGGCATTCTGTTCTGCTCAGGTATGATAGCAGGGGAAGGAATAGTCGGTATTATACTTGCACTTTTGGCAGTAGCCGGTGTTGACAGTGTTATCGATATATCCGGAAAGCTTGGTCTTTCATCGGGTGTTTCAAGTATTCTTAGCATTATTGTGTTTGCTCTTGTAATACTTAGCTTGCTGAAATTCTCAATATTCAAAAAGAGAAAGTAATAATGAAAAAATCAGAAAATTATCTCGAACGTAAACCGATATTAAAAAATTCTATAAGCTATGTGTGTGATGAAAACGATATTGTAACTCTTGAAATACAAAATAATGGTATAATGAATAGAATTGCACAAAAATTGTTTTCAAAACCAAAGGTTAGTTATATCCATTTGGATGAGTATGGCAGTTTTGCGATAATTTGTGCTGATGGAGAAAAAGATATTATCAGTATAGGTGAAACTGTGGAAGCAAAATTTGCTGAAAAAGCTCATCCGTTATATGAGCGTTTATCGAAATTTTTTCAGATAATGGATAGCTATGGTTTTATTGAATGGAAATAATTGAAACATAAAGAGGTGTATTGATTTGGAAAATTCTATTGGCAAGGCATGTGAAATTTGTAAATCGGTAATGACTGAGGTTAATAAGGTAATTATAGGCAAGCCAGAGGCTGTAAAAATGTTAGTGCTTGCACTCATAAGCGGCGGTCATGTACTGATAGAGGATGTGCCCGGTGTTGGTAAAACAACAATAGCGGCAGCACTCGCAAGGGCAACAGGCTTGGAATTTTCCCGCGTTCAACTTACACCGGATGTAATGGCTAGCGATATTACAGGTTTTACTGTATTTGATAAGAATTCTGGCGAATTTGTTTATAAACCAGGCGTTGTAATGACAAATATTCTTATTGCTGATGAAATTAACCGTACATCACCAAAAACTCAATCGGCACTTTTGGAAGCCATGGAAGAAGGTCAGGTGACAGTAGATGGTAAAACACACAATCTTGCCACTCCTTTTATGGTAATTGCCACAGAAAATCCTCTTGGATTTGTAGGAACATATCCACTTCCGGAAGCACAGCTTGATAGGTTTTTATTAAAGTTTGTAATAGGTTATCCTGAAGCTGCGGATGAAGTTAAAATTATTACTGATCGTAAAAAATCAAACCCAATTAATGATGTGCGCGCAGTTGTGAGTAAAGAGGAAATACTTTTTGTACGTAATCAAGTATCTGAAATATATGTTGACGATATCATTAGTAAATATATAGTTGACTTGGTTCAGTTAACTCGTAATACAAAAGAAATAGCGCTTGCTGCATCTCCTCGAGCATCTATAGCGCTTATAAAAGCGTCATCGGCAAATGCGCTGATAAATGGCAGAAACTATGTTACACCTTCAGATGTTAATGAAATGTTTGATTATGTTGTTGGACACAGAATAATGCTTTCTGCTGAAGCTAAGTTAGAGAGAATAACCATACAACAAATGCTTCACAGCATAAAGAAGAGCATTAAGACTCCTATTCTTAAAAGTAAGGTTTGATATAATGTATAAATCACGCCTAATTTATTTAGGACTATTAGTGGCATCTTTTGTTTTTTCGCAGGCACTATATGAAAGTATTTCATTTATGACTTTTATTATTGTTTTATTATTGCCTGTTCTATCTATAACTTTGGCACTTCTTAGCTATCGTTTTATTAAAATAAATACTTCTCTTTCAAATACAAATATTGACAGGCTTTCACAATTTGTAGTCAGGATAGGCATAAATAACAAAAGTCCACTGATATTACCTTCATTTAAAATAATTTGCACATTACCTGATGTTGAGGGTAAAAAGACTGAAAAAGTTGTTTTTTTTCTTGTATCACCATTTGCCCGTTCTGGAACTTTTGATTATAAATGCCGTTTTGTTAATCGTGGTGTTTATAATATATCTGTTGACAAAATAGAATATTATGATTTTTTGAAACTTGTAAAAATTAAAAAGCGTATTAATCAAAAATTGACGCTTAATATTTTACCACGCAAAATTGATGTTTCTTTATCTGTCAGTTCTGATATGCAAAATCAGGAAAACAGTAACTTTGTTGGCACGTCAACAGTTGTGAGTGGTGGTGATATAATAGGCGTTAAAGAGTATGTGTATGGTGATAATCTTAAAAATGTGCATTGGAAACTTTCGGTAAAAACAGACGATCTTATTTTAAAAACATATGCGGAGGATGTGTTTGATAAGGCATATGTTATTGTTGATATGTCTGCATATTATGACGAATTTTATCTTAATAAAAGTATTACCGATTGTGTTGTAGAGGCGGCTTTATGTGCAATAAGGAAATACTATAAAAACGGTATCCGCTTTGGGTTTATATTAAATATTGGAAAAAGCGAAACGGTTAAGTTTTCCATATCATCTGCATCTGATCTTATGCATGCAGAATCGGTACTTTACAATACTCCTATGCTGGACGGAACTGATATTACCGATATGCTTAAAAGCTTAAACTTTAGTCAGATATCAGGATGTGAAGTTACGGTCATAACCGCTTTTCGTTCAGAAGAAACTCTTAAAAGTATGCAGAAGATCTTTTTAGATAAGAAAACGAAACTTAATATAATAAATATCTCTGAAGAAGAGAAGAATGCAAAAAACGATGTCGTTATATACACTCGAGATTATATAGAAAAACAGGACAAGTCAGAATGATGAGATTTTTCAAAGAAAAGAGTACAACTAAACCCAGGATTGTGTACATTGATACTTTGAATACAAAAAATAAAAGTGAAATTGTTCCGTTTATTTTTCAACTTTTACTTCTTTCTATCGGTCTTGTTGGTTTTTTATACTGTGTATCAACCTCTGTAAATATGCATTTTGGTATATTTGAATTAATACTAATTTGTGTCCCATGCCTTGTGGTTGCTTCGATTTTAACTCTAAACAAGAAAGTATTTATTCCGTTTATAAGTATTTTTGTTGCAGTTGTTATTTTCATACCTTTATTTTTTCGTAAACTTTTTTCTTACATAGTTGAATCTTTTACTTTCTGCTACAATATGGTAATTCAAATTGTTGTAGATGAAGGGTATACTAACTATGCAAGTGCAATGACTGAGGATATTTCCGAAAAAATAACAGATACAACATTGATAGGCGACTATTATAATTGTGTTATAACAGTTTTAACTATACTTTTTTCAGTTCTTTTTGCATTGACTCTTATTAAACGCCATCTTGTATTTCTGTCTGCGTTACCTTGTTTTGCCGTGCTTACTCCTTCTCTTTATTTTGGAGCGGTACCTGACAGTATAGCGTTTGTGATTTTTATATCGGGTATTGTCGGTTGTTACGCACAGAGTATAGCATATATTTTAATACATAAGAACGTTAAATCTAAAACCAAACAGAAACATAGTATCGGCAAAGCGTATAACACAGCGGCAAGCGGTATGTTTTCGGCTATTGCTGTATTAGTTCTTTCATTTTCTGTTTCAAGCGCTATATATTCTTCAGAAGTATTACAGATTGAATCTATGCGTGAATTTATCGACAATGCAGCAGAGTATCTGCTTAATCGTATTTTTTACAAGCAGTATGAAACGGCAGAGGGTGCTATAGGCGGACTTATTGACGGTGAGGTACTTACACTTGAAACACCAGAGTTTCGTAACCTGCCTGTAATGACTGTCACAACACGTACAAATTCTTCGCTTTATCTTCGTGGATGGATCGGTACTGATCTTTCAGATGACGGTTGGATAGTTGTTGACGAGAATGATGATATAGAATACCGTAAGGCTGTCGGTTCTGAATTTAATCAGCATACTCAATTTTATAATTTTACAAAAATTGTTTCTAATTCCGAACTTGAATCAGCTAATAATTCTAATGATACAAAAAAACTCGGCTTTGTTTATGATACGGTAACTGTAAAGGCTAAGTTTACAAAAAGTCTAATGTTGTTTTTACCTATAGCAGGCTTAAACGATGATATTGATGGGAAATATCGCGGAATTTCAATGCTAGGTGATACTGTGGCATTCTTTGTAGATAAACGCCCGTCAGGTAATACTTATATGATGGATGCGGCTGTACAATCTCTTTCTGATCGTGATTTCTATTTAAATTTTGATGATAAACAAAAGGAGTATAGACTTTTACAATATCAACTTAGTTCAAAAGAATATAACTTGAGTGAACAAGAAAAATTTATAAAGGAAGAACAGGCATATTCTAAGTATGTAAAGTCTAATTACCTTACAGTCCCCGGCAGTACTGCATTTCTTGATGAAACTATTGATGAGGTGACATCCAAATATATAACCAATTTTGATAAAGCACTTGCAATTGAAAGGTATTTAAAAACGAACTTTACTTATGCTCAGCATTTTACAAGAGTTGACGGTAGTGCAATAGATAAGGTGGAATATATGTTTTCTAAAAGTAAAACAGGATATTGTACTTATTTTGCGACTGCAATGACTGTAATGCTTAGAAGAATAGGCATTCCTGCTCGCTATGTTGTAGGCTACCATGCTTTTGTAACTGATGATACAGGTGAGAGTAAATATGTACGTAATATTGAAGATGATAACTATCACGCTTGGGTAGAGGTATACTTTGATGGGATAGGTTGGATAACTTTTGATCCAACTCCTGGAAGTGGTGACAATCTGTTTCTACGCGACTATGATTACCTTGATGATCCGTCGCCAAATGCGCAAGAAACTCCGGAAGATACAACTGACACGCCTGATCCTGAAATAGCACCACCTGAGGCTAATCGATCACCGCTTGAGGCAGATGCTGAAGCGCCTGCAGATCTGCCTATGCCTATGTTGATAGTTATACTTATCATTTCAATTTTTATTATATTGATTTTGATGATTATTTTATTGTTGATTTCATTAGGTATAAAACAACATTTTAATAACTATTGTAACAAATTGTTTACATTTGATCCCACGTCATTTACAATTGCAGTATATCCGTGTATTCTGCGTCTTATTTCCTCACTGGGATATGAACTGCGAAGGGGAGAATCTATTTATGATTTTGCATTAAGAATAGATAATAAATTTAAACTGTCTGTATCTCTCTCATCTATTATAACTACACTGGAAATGACCCAGTTTTCAAAAAATACAGTTGATGAAAAAACAGCTGTTGAAGTTCGTGAATATTTTAATGAGCTATCCGATGCTGTGTTTTACAGTCTTAATGTTTTTAAAAAGTATTATTATATGGCGACTATAGGTAAAAGGACCTTTTAATGTGAAAAAATTTATTATTGAAAAAAACGATAGCGGTCAGCGCTTAGATAAGTTTGTTCTTAAAGCAACTGGCGCACTTAGCACATCGCTTATGTATAAATATATACGTAAGAAAGCTATCAAAGTCAACGGTAAGCGAAGTGAGATATCATATAAGCTTGGTGAGGGCGATATAGTTGAAATGTATATTAATGATGAATTTTTTATTCCAAAGAAAAATTCTTTTTTGGATATTTCTTATGATCCCAAACTCACTGTTGTTTATGAAGACGAAAACCTTTTACTTGTTGATAAAAAAGCGGGTGTTCTTGTACATGAGGATAGTAAAGAAGCAAGAGATACTCTTATAAATCAAGTCCTTTTATATTTATATAAGAAAGGCGAATATGATCCAAAACTTGAGACTAGCTTTACTCCTTCGTTATGTAACCGGCTTGACAAAAATACCGGCGGAATAGTTATAGTTGCCAAAAATGCACAGTCTCAGCGTGTCCTTTATGAAATAATAAAAAACAGACAGATAAAGAAAAAATATTTAACTCTTTTGCACGGCTCCTTAAAGAACAAACAAGCTGTGCTTAAAGCTTATCTTAAAAAAGATAGTAACACCAATACCGTTGAAGTGCGAGATTATAGTTTTGAGGGTAGTAAGCAAATTATTACAGGTTATCGCATCATTAAGGAGTTTAGCGGTATTTCGCTTGCTGAAGTGGAATTGATAACAGGCAGAACACATCAGATACGTGCTCATTTTGCTCATATTGGAAATGCGGTAGTCGGTGATTGCAAATATGGTACTGCTCAAATGAACAGGGGATTGCCATATAAGCATCAGGCTCTTTATTCATATTCTCTTGAATTTGATTTGCCTGAAAGCAATATGCTGAGTTATTTAAACGGTAAGGTTTTTAAAGTTAATGAGGTCTATTTTCTTGAATTTATGTATAAAGACAAAAAAGTGAGTAATTTGAAGTAAAATTGAGTAAAAAAGAGCATTTTAACGAAATGTCATAATTAAATTTGACAGAGTATTGAAATGTTCTTTTTTTTTGTGAAAAAATCATAAAATTTTATTGACAAATTGATACAAAGTATTTATATTAGTGATTAGAATTTAATGAGAATGGGGGATATTCGGTAATTGGATAAAAATATTATTCAGTTAAAAAATATAAGTGTCACTTTTGATGATGATACAATTATTGAAAATCTTGACCTAAATATAAAAGATAAAGAATTTGTAACTTTGCTGGGACCGTCCGGCTGCGGTAAAACTACAACACTGAGAACAATCGCAGGTTTTGTAACGCCGGACAGCGGTGATGTGATTTTTGACGGCGTAAGAATTAATAATCTTCCGCCTCATAAAAGACAGGTTAATACAGTTTTTCAGAAATATGCGCTCTTTACTCACCTTAATGTATATGAGAATATAGCGTTTGGTCTTCGTATTAAAAAAATGCCGGAGGCTGAGATCGATCAAAAAATAAACGAAATACTTGAAATTGTAAACCTGAAAGGATATCACAAGCGTTCTATCAACGCTTTGTCTGGCGGACAGCAACAGAGAGTTGCAATTGCTCGTGCACTTGTTAACAGTCCTCGTGTGTTACTTTTGGATGAGCCGCTCGGTGCACTTGATATAAAACTTCGTAAAGACATGCAGATAGAACTTAAGCGTATTCAGCAACAGACAGGTATAACCTTTGTATATGTAACTCATGATCAGGAAGAAGCACTTTCTATGAGTGATACAGTAGTTGTAATGAACAACGGTGTTATTCAGCAGATAGGTACTCCTGAAGATATTTATAATGAACCGATCAATGCGTTTGTTGCTGATTTTATCGGTGAAAGCAATATATTCGGCGGTACAATGGTACGTGATTATCTTGTAGAATTTGAGAATACGCAGTTCGTCTGTGTTGATAAAGGGTTTGGGGAAAATACTTCTGTTGAGGTGGTAATTCGTCCGGAAGATATTGAGATAACTACCCCTGATAATGGTGCGTTTAAAGGTGTTGTTAAAAATGTCACATTTAAGGGCGTGCATTATGAAATGATCGTTGAAACTAACAACTACCTCTGGACTATCCATTCTATAAAATGTCGTCCTGTTGGCACAGAAATAGGTATGAGTATTATTCCGGAATACATTCATATTATGAAAAAGGAGGCGGGAACCGCTAATTGAAAAGCAAGGTAATAGCCGTACCTTATACGGTATGGGCGTGTATATTTATTGTTGTGCCGACCCTGTTTGTCGGTTACTTTGCGTTCACCGATAATAACGGAGCATTTACTATTGACAATGTGAAACAAATCGGTAAATATATTGGTGTTTTGTGGCGCAGTGTACAGTATGCATTTATTGCGACCGTTGTTTGTTTAATTTTCGGTTATATGTTAGCTTATGTGATGTCCCGCTTAAATGAATCACATAAATCAATCTGTCTTGTACTTTTGATGCTCCCAATGTGGATAAATCTTGTGTTAAGAACTCAGGCTCTTCAAAATTTACTTATGGATAATGGGATAATCAATAAGTTTTTGGAATTTGTAGGTTTCGAACCTATTTCAATGCTTAACACACCTTTTGCTGTTGTGCTCGGCCTAGTTTATAACTATTTGCCATTTATGGTACTTCCCATTTTTACATCACTTGAAAAAATGGATGGTAAGGTGATTGAGGCAGCTCAGGACCTTGGTGCCGATAGTATACGTGTTTTCAGACGTGTCATTTTACCTCTTACAATGCAAGGTGTTTTTTCGGGCATCCTTATGGTATTTATACCCTGTCTTTCAACATTTGTTATTTCTGAAAAACTCAGCGGTGGTAAGGTCTACCTTATTGGTAACGCTATTAATGATATGTTTAATCAGAACTATAACTTTAATGTTGGTGCTGCACTTAGTTTAGTTATGATGATAATTATGATGTTGACTCTCGTAGTATTCAGCTTCCTTGATGATGAAACTAAGGAGGGATTACTTTGAGAAAATTTCTTTCTAATTGCTATATGCTACTAGTGTTTTTGTTTCTCTATGCCCCTATACTTCTTTTGATATTTTTTTCTTTTAATTCATCAAATTCAAATGTTAATTTTGATGGCTTTTCTCTTAAATGGTATGGAGAACTTTTTCGTGATGAGGAAATACTTACTGCACTTTGGAATACGCTTTTAATAGCTTTTTTATCTGCTATAATTTCTACCGTTATTGGTACCGCTGCTGCAATCGGTCTTTCAAATTATAAAAAATGGCAAAAACATGCGATTATGAATGTAACTTATTTACCTGTACTTAATCCGGATATAATTACAGGTATCTCACTATTACTTTTATTTATTGCGGTAAAAATGCCTACCGGTTTTATAACGGTGCTTCTTGCGCATATTACTTTTGATATCCCGTATGTTATACTTTCTGTAACACCTCGTCTGCGCCATGTTGATCCGTATCTGTATGAGGCAGCGCAAGACTTAGGGGCACCTCCCGTTTCTGCATTTTTTAAAGCGGTGTTTCCTCAACTTGTACCGGGTATTTTTTCTGCATTTCTTATGGCTCTTACACTTTCGATAGATGATTTTATTGTCACGTTTTTTGTACGTGGCAATTCCTTCGCGACACTGCCAACTGTTATTTACACAATCACAAAACGTAAAATACCGCTCAGTATAAACGCACTCTGTGCTATTATGCTTGTAACTGTACTGGCAATCCTTATCTGCGTAAATATCTTTGACAGTAAACGTACAAAGGAGGATATGAGATGAGAAGAATAACGCTCTTAGTTATAACTGTAATGCTCATAATCTTTACATTTTCGTCTTGTCATTCATATACCGCTAATGAAGTTGTTTATGTGTATAACTGGGGCGAATATATTGATCCAATTGTAAATGAAATGTTTGAAGAAGAGTATGGCATAAAAGTGATATATGATGAATATGACAATAACGAATCTATGTATGCAGCTCTTAAAACAGGCGCAGCAAAGTATGATGTTATTTTCCCATCAGATTATATGGTTGCAAGACTTATTGAAGAGGATATGCTTGAACCTTTGAATTTTGACAATATACCCAATTTTAAACATATAATGGATAAATTCAAAAATCTTGAATACGATCCGGATAACACGTATTCCGTTCCTTATTTTTGGGGTGTCATTGGACTTTTATATAATACTGATTATATAAAGGAAACTCCTACAAGTTGGTCTGATTTGTGGGATGAACAATATAAAGGGAAGGTACTGATGTATAATAACTCACGTGATTCGTTTGGCCTGACCCTTATTAAAAATGGTAACAGTGTTAATACCGAAAACATTGCAGAACTTGATAAAGCTTTTGAAGATATGAAACTTTTAAAGGATAATCTTCAAGCATTTGTATCAGATGAAATTTTTAATCTTATGGAAAGTGGATCAGCATATTTGTCACCTGCTTACGGCGGTGATGCTCTTGCTATGATAGAGGAAAATCCATCACTTGCATATACAATTCCTAAAGAAGGTACTAATTTGTATGTTGATTCAATGTGTATTGTTAAAGGGTCTGAAAATAAAACAGCAGCTGAAAAGTATATAGACTTTCTTTGCCGACAGGATGTTGCTCAACTTAACTATGATGAAGTCTGTTATTCAACTCCGCAACAACAAGTTTATGATGCGCTTGATGATGAAATAAAAGGTGAACTTTTGGCATATCCTACCGATGAAATACTTGCTAAAACACAGACTTATACTAACCTTTCAAAAGAAACTCTTGATTATTACTTATCACTGTGGATAAATGTTAAGATAGATTAAATGTAAAAACACCGCTTTAGCGGTGTTTTTACATTTAATCTATTGCTTTTTTTACACATACAAGTTAAAATAAATAATTATGGAGGATGTATGAAACGTAAGCTTTTTACAATAAATCGTATAGTTATAATTGCCATTTCGCTTTTGGTACAGATCGTATGGCTTTTTATTATGCTGTATTCATTTAAAAGTTATTCTGCGCTTCTCAGTGACATAATGTTAATTCTCAGCTTAATTGCACTTTTGTTTATTGCAGGAACTGGCCAATGCCGTGAAGCAAGTTACTTCTTCTCTGAATCAAGAGAAATATGTACGCATCGGCTTCCGTGCTACCAAGGTGCAAAAGATGGAGAATGTGAACGAAGTGCGTCGTCTGTTGAGAAACCTCTATAAACCTCAACAAGTGATTTTCAAACAAACCATCTGGAACAATTAAAAAGAAACTGATGATGAAGACAAAAATATTCATAACTTGGATAGCTTTCTTATTAGGAACGCTAACCACCCTCCATGCCCAACAACGCCTCGTGGTTATTGGTGAAGTGAAGAATATCAAAGAAGGAACTGTTTTCAACTTGGAAGAAACAAGCGGAACTGGTTCAAGCGGAACATATAGCATCCATGATCCAGAAGACAACGGAAAAGTCATCAATGGCCGTTTCATGTTGAGTTATAAAAGCGGGAACCCTACAAGCCGACATTTTGCATTATACTCCGAGTCCCCAGGCTTCGAAAGGTGGGTACAACTTGATTTCTGGGCAAACCAAGGAGATACGGTATATGTAAAAGGTAACGGGAAGATACTAGGCAATTGGGAAGTCCGTACGAAAGCTCCAGAACAGAAAGAATGGGACCTTATCCGAAAAGCCACGGCCAAGGAATATGAGGTTTATCAACAAGCAAGGTTAGACTATGAAGCCTATCGACAATATCGCAGGGACACAGAAATGAGCGAAGCCGAATGGGACAGCACCAAGGTGATATTGGCACAAAAAGACACCATGAGGATAAAGAACCGGACACTTTGGTTCAAGAGCCAACTGATAGCCATGAAGGAACTCCCTGTAACCGATTTCTGGATGGACCAACTGAGCACCCTTATTTATTTCGCTTCCAGCAGACGGGAAATGCTAGAAGAACCCATCAAGGAACTGTATATGCTGAAAGCCGACCAGATAGGCAGCGGGTGCCCATTACGAGACCGTCCAGGGGAGTGATGCCCATGGAGGTATCAACGCACTTGCCGTCAACGCAGGCGCTCAGAGAGGAGCCGTTGCCCAGGTGGCAAACGATGACCTTGCTGCCGGCGGGCAGACCCAGAACTTCGATGGCGCGGCCGGAAACATAGCGGTGGGAAGTGCCATGGAAGCCGTACTTACGGATGTGCAGCTCCTCATAGTACTTGTTGGGGATAGC
>JAZUOQ010000149.1:0-3649 GCA_045604775.1 Eubacteriales bacterium | reverse complement strand
GCTCCTGCTCCATCCAGTCCATGGTAGCTGTACCGTCATGTGTCTCACCGATACGGTGATTTATACCTGTATAGAAAAGAATACGCTCAGTTGTTGTCGTTTTACCGGCATCGATATGAGCCATAATACCTATATTTCTATACTTCTCAAGTGGGTATTCTCTAGGCATATAAACTCCTTTCTAAACAGCGATTACCATCTGTAATGAGCAAAAGCTTTGTTTGCCTCTGCCATCTTGTGTGTCTCGTCGCGCTTTTTGCAAGCACCACCGACATTGTTTATAGCGTCCATAATCTCAGCAGCAAGTCTTTCTGCCATTGTACGCTCATTTCTTGATCTTGAATAAGCTGTAAGCCATCTGAGACCAAGTGTCTGACGTCTGTCAGCTCTTACTTCCATAGGAACCTGATAAGTAGCACCACCTACTCTACGAGCTTTAACCTCAAGCTTAGGCATAATGTTTTCCATAGCTTCGTTAAAAGCATCAAGTGCTTCCTTACCAGTCTTTTCTTTTACGATTTCAAATGCATCGTATACAATTTTCTGTGCAACACCCTTTTTACCATCATACATAACATTGTTAATAAGCTTTGTTACAACAATGCTGTTATACATAGGATCGGGCAGCACTTCTCTTTTCGGGACAAAACCTCTTCTGGGCATGTTCTTCCCTCCTTCATATTTTATGATATCATTGGTACTCGAAGGTAACTAAACCTCCGTCAGCTTTAAGAGGTTAAGTACATTTATATATATTAACACTCTAAAGCTTAGAATTTTAAAGCAAATTCTAACTTAGCTCTTCTTTGCTTTCTTTGCGCCGTATTTTGAACGGGACTGATTTCTGTTAGCAACACCCTGTGCATCAAGAGTACCGCGAATAATGTGGTAACGTACACCAGGAAGGTCCTTAACTCTACCGCCGCGGATAAGAACAACACTGTGTTCCTGCAGGTTATGACCGATACCGGGGATGTAAGAGGTAACCTCAACACCATTGGTAAGTCTTACTCTGGCAATCTTTCTTAAAGCTGAGTTAGGCTTTTTAGGTGTAGTTGTTTTAACAGAAGTACATACGCCGCGTTTCTGCGGTGAGCTTGTCTTAGTGGGAACATTTTTAAGTGTGTTCAAACCTCTGTTGAGAGCAGGTGCTGTAGACTTCTTTTCAGTTGTCTGTCTGCCCTTACGTACTAACTGATTAAATGTAGGCATAACTTTCTCCTTTCCTTAAATATTATATATAGAAAGGGATTTTTAATCCCAAACTACCTATTTAAGCATAACAAAACAGGTGCTACATTGCAGCACCTGTTATATTATCACAAGCGTATATGGTTTGTCAAGAGAATTTTTAATTATTCTCGTCCATTGAAATTCCTACCAATTCAGGTTCAGAATCTCTATATACTCTCATACCTGTACCTGCAGGAACAAGACGACCGATGATAACATTTTCTTTGAGACCTACAAGAGGATCAATCTTACCCTTGATTGCAGCATCAGTAAGAACCTTTGTTGTTTCCTGGAAGGATGCAGCTGAGAAGAAAGAGTCTGTTGCAAGAGCTGCTTTGGTAATACCAAGAAGTACAGTTGAAGATTGTATTTCCGTAAGAGTATTATCACCTGCTGCGATCTTCTCTCTAATTTCACGATTCTTTTCTTCAACTTCATACTTATCAGCAAGTGTACCTATAAGCATATCATCTGTGCCGTTATCCTCTATTCTAACCTTTCTTATCATCTGACGAACAATAACTTCAATATGCTTATCATTAATATCAACACCCTGTAAACGATATACATTCTGAACTTCTTTGATAAGATAATCTTGAACTGCAATCTCTCCCTTAAGGCGAAGTACATCGTGAGGATTAATAACACCGTCAGAAATGATCTGACCTTTTTCTACATGTTGACCTTCAATAGAATCACGATATTTAAGTCCAAACGGAATTGACATAGGAAGTTCACCACCGTCATCAAGTTTAATGATAACGTGAGTGTTATTATCATTCTCAGGACGTTCACTTTCATCAAGATATATTGTACCTGATTCTTCAGCAAGAACGGCAGTCTTTTTAGGCTTACGTGCTTCAAAAAGTTCTTCGACTCTCGGAAGACCTTGTGTTATATCTTCAGCAGATGCTACACCTCCGGTATGGAATGTACGCATGGTAAGCTGTGTACCCGGCTCACCGATCGACTGAGCAGCAATGATACCGACAGCCTCTCCGACTGCCACAGGGTTACCGTTTGCCAAATTAGCGCCGTAACACTTTGCACATACACCATAACGTGAACGGCAAGTAAGCGTAGAACGAATCTCAATTTCTTTCACACCATTAGCTTCAAGTATATCAACATCACTGTCAGCCAACATTTTGTCTTTAGAAACAAGAACTGTGCCTTCAGCATCTACAAAATCATTTACGAGATAACGTCCGATAAGTCTATCCCTGAGTGATTCGATAATTGTTTTATCCTTACCCTCACCCTCAACAATATCTGAAGCCATAAGACCATCCATAGCTCTGCAATCAGCTTCACGGATTATAACATCCTGTGAAACGTCAACAAGACGTCTTGTAAGGTAACCAGAGTCAGCAGTACGAAGAGCAGTATCAGCAAGACCTTTACGTGCACCTCTGGAAGAAATAAAGTACTCAATAACATTAAGACCCTCACGGAAGTTGGCTCTAATCGGAATTTCAATTGCTTTACCGGAAGTATTAGCCATAAGACCACGCATACCTGCAAGCTGTCTGATCTGATTCATAGAACCACGGGCACCGGAGTTTGCCATCATATAAATAGGATTAAATCTATCAAGATGGTTCTGAAGTGCGTTGGTAACTTCCTTGGTTGTTTCATCCCAAGTTTTAATTACAAGATTATAACGTTCTTCATTTGAAATAAATCCAAATTTATAATTACGTGTGATCTCTTCAATCTTTTTCTCCGCTCTATCAATACATTCCTTTTTCTGAGGAGGAACAGTCATATCTGAACAAGAAACAGTAATAGCACCACGAGTTGAAAATTTATAACCCTGTGACTTGATATTATCAAGAACTTCTGCAGTTACAGTACTGCCGTGTGTTTTGATACAGTTGTAAATAATTTTATCAAGAGTTTTCTTTGTAACAACAAAGTTAACCTCAAGGTCAAATATTTTAGAACTATCACTTCTGTCAACAAAACCAAGATCCTGAGGAACGGGATTATTGAATATAATAAGACCGACTGTACAATCAATAATTCTTGACTCTATTTTTCCTTCCCACTCACGAGTTACACGAACTTTGATAGGAGCATGTAGTCCTACAACGCCGTTTTCGTAAGCCATAAGTGCTTCATCCATATCGCGAAATACTTTTCCGGCACCGATTTCTTCTTCTTTGACGATTGTAAGATAATAAGAACCTAGAACCATATCCTGTGTAGGAACGGTAACATGACGACCGTCCTGAGGTTTAAGAAGATTGTTAGCCGACAGCATAAGGAAACGCGCTTCAGCTTGTGCCTCTGCGGACAGAGGAACGTGAATAGCCATCTGGTCACCATCAAAGTCAGCATTATATGCTGTACAAACAAGCGGATGAAGTTTAAGTGCTCTACCTTCAACAAGTACAGGTTCAAATGCCTGAAT
>JAZUOQ010000148.1:0-2871 GCA_045604775.1 Eubacteriales bacterium | reverse complement strand
GTGATGTTATGGGTGACCTTAACTCACGTCGTGGTCTTATTCAGGGTATGGAAGCTGCTAACGGTACTCAGAATATTACAGCTCTCGTTCCGCTAGCTGAAATGTTCGGTTACGCTACTGACCTTAGATCAAAAACACAAGGTCGCGGTCAGTACTCAATGGAGCCACACTCCTATGTAGAAGTTCCGAAATCACTTGCTGAAAAGATTATCAGCAATAATGCTAAAAAAGGTGAATAATCTTTTATCACATTTTTTAAAAAAAGACTTGCAAATTTAAGTTATATTTATTAAAATAAATCTATATTATTAAAATTTTCTCTAAAGGGAGGACATTCCAATGGCAAAAGCTAAATTTGAAAGAACAAAGCCACATGTTAACATTGGTACAATTGGCCATGTTGACCACGGTAAAACAACACTTACAGCTGCTATCACAAAGGTACTTGCATTCAAGGGTCAGGCTGCTTACTCTGAGTACGGCGATATAGATAAGGCTCCTGAAGAAAGAGAGCGTGGTATTACAATTAACACCGCTCACGTTGAGTATGAGACAGATTCACGTCACTACGCTCACGTTGACTGCCCCGGACATGCTGACTACGTTAAGAACATGATCACCGGTGCTGCTCAGATGGACGGTGCTATCCTTGTTGTTTCTGCTGCTGATGGCGTTATGCCTCAGACAAGAGAGCACATTCTTCTTTCACGTCAGGTTGGCGTTCCGAAGATTGTTGTTTTCATGAACAAATGTGATCAGGTTGACGACGAGGAACTCCTTGAACTCGTTGAAATGGAGATCAGAGAACTTCTTAACGAGTACGAGTTCCCGGGTGATGATACACCTATCATCAAAGGTTCAGGTCTTGCTGTTCTTGAGTCTTCTTCAACAGACATCAACGCACCTGAATACGCTCCTATCGTTGAACTTATGAACAACGTTGACGAGTACATCCCCACACCTGCAAGAAACGCTGATCAGGACTTCCTTATGCCTGTTGAGGACGTATTTACTATCACAGGCCGTGGTACTGTTGCAACTGGTAGAGTTGAGCGTGGTATGATCAAACTCAACGAAGAAGTTGAGATCGTTGGTATCAAAGAAACAAAGAAGACTGTTGCTACAGGTCTTGAAATGTTCAGAAAGCTTCTTGACTTTGCAGAAGCTGGTGATAACGTTGGTGTACTTCTCCGTGGTGTTACAAGACAGGATATCGTAAGAGGTCAGGTTCTTGCTAAGCCCGGCACAATCAATCCCCATACAAAATTCAAGGGTCAGGTTTACGTTCTTACTAAAGAAGAGGGTGGCCGTCATAGCCCGTTCTTCACAAATTACAGACCCCAGTTCTACTTCAGAACAACTGACGTTACCGGTATCGTAAATCTTCCCGCAGGTGTAGATATGTGCAAACCTGGTGATAATGTTGATATGGATGTTGAACTTATCACACCTATCGCTATTGAAGTTGGTCTTCGTTTCGCTATCCGTGAGGGTGGTAGAACAGTTGGTTCAGGTGTTGTTACTGCCATCAACGAGTAATTAATACTTTTGATTTGTCTTTTCGGGGCGAGGTGCGATTCCTCACCGGCGGTATAGTCCGGATAATAGAGAAGACTTGAAATTCATTATTTTAGCGCCCCTGTTAATACAGGGGCGTATTTTTTATGGAGTAAACTATGTCATCAACAAAAAAACTTACTGTAACCGGTATACTTACTGCACTCGCAATAGTTTTGGTTTTCATTAATTTTTCCGTTTTTCCTCAGGTTCCGTTTTTAAAATATGATATGGGCGATGTTCCTATACTTATAATTTCTTTTTTGTTTGGTCCGCTCTATGGCTTTTTATCTACCGTTATTGTTGCTGTTTTTCAATCACTTTTTCTCTCAGGAGACGGTTGGTATGGCGCTCTTATGCATATCATTTCTACATCGGCATTAATTCTTCTGCCAGCATTTTTGTATAAGTTCAATCGAACTTTTAAAACAGCAGTTATTGGTCTTTCTATAAGTTGTGTGCTTGTTACTAGTATTATGATTGCCTTTAATTATATATTGAATCCAATATTTTATGGTATCGCTCGTGAGGGCGTTGTTGTAATGCTTCCGTGGATAGCTGCATTCAATTTTATTAAATCAGTAATTAATTCTGTTATTACAATTTTAGTGTATAAGCATATAGGATATTTTATTAAAAAATTCAGTTGATTATATATATTTAAGATGTTATAATATCCTTATAACTATTAAGGAGTATGTTATGGCAATTTTATCTTTTTTACAAAATATTTCAAATGAGGTATACGTTTTTATTGTTTCATTACTACCTATTCTTGAATTGCGCGCAGCAATACCGCTTGGTGCAGCACTGGGTATGAATATATTTGAATGCTATTTTTTGAGTGTATTAGGTAATATTTTGCCTATTCCTTTTATTCTGATTTTTATTAAAAAAATACTTGAATATATGAGTTCATGCAAAATTAAGCTTTTTAATAAAGTTTCAAACTTTCTTATTACAAAAGCTGAAAAACGAAGTGATAAAGTAAATAAATATTCATTACTGGGATTATTTTTGTTTGTAGCTGTTCCACTTCCAGGCACAGGTGCTTGGACAGGTTCTCTTGTGGCAGCACTAATGGGTATGCGCTTTAAAAAATCGTTTTTTTCTATCTTTTGTGGTGTACTTGTTGCAGGATTATTAATGACAGTTGCAAGCTATGGTGTTGTTTCTTTTCTTAAATTTTTGGCTTGACATAAGATATTTGTTAGTGTATAATATCTGAGTTGAAGTTAATATATTTTATCAAGAGTGGCGGAGGGACAGGCCCTGTGAAGCCCGACAACCTGCTTATGTAAGGTGTCAATTCCT
>JAZUOQ010000147.1:0-29585 GCA_045604775.1 Eubacteriales bacterium | reverse complement strand
AATCGTTTCTTGTAAGGGGACAACCTGTCACTTTGGTCTTATTGATACATTTTCTCTATCAGAGCAAATTCATAATCGATTTTATAAAGGGTATCACGATGTGAAGTTGCCTCATAAATTTAAAATTGCAGTAGGCGGCTGTCCGAACAATTGTGTTAAACCCGATATAAATGATCTTGGTGTTATTGGCCAATGCATTCCAGTAATTGACTCTGATAAATGTCGTTCCTGTAAGGTCTGTCAATTGGAAAAAGCGTGTCCTGTAAATGTTTTAAACTTTACAAGCGGAAAGATTATATTAGATGATAATATGTGTAATCATTGTGGCAGATGCATAGGAAAATGTCCTTTTAAAGTGATTGATCAATCTGTTTTGGGATATCGTATTTATATTGGAGGTCGCTGGGGTAAACGTGTCGCACGCGGTAAGTGTCTTGATAAATTGTTTACATCTGAGAACGAAGTACTTGATATGATAGAAAAGATTATTTTACTGTTTAAAGATAAAGGCGTTGCTGGTGAGCGTTTCTCTGATACGATTGAAAGAATTGGTTTTGATAATGTTGAAAAGGAATTGTTTTATTAAATTTATTTTAATAATTGCTATTTTTTGTGTTACTCTTTCGGGATGTTCTTATTCGAATTCACACTTGAGCAGTAATTTTTATTATTCATTTACTGATAGTGTTGGCAATGATGTAGTACTCACCCAAAAACCTCAAAAGGTTGCTGTTCTCTTTTCATCTTTTGCTGAGGTTTGGACTCTTTCAGGCGGTATGGTTTCTGTAACAGTTGGGGAAAGTATTGAACGCGGTTTTGTAGATGAGGACACAGCGCTCGTTGATTCATCAGCAGGTAAAATAATAAACAATGAATTACTTATCTCATTAAAACCCGATTTTGTTATTTGTTCTGCAGATATTCCTTCCCATATTGATACTGCTGCATTATTGACTCGAGCAAATATACCATGTGCAATTTTCTGTGTGGATTGTTTTGAAGATTATCTTGAAATGTTAAAGATTTGTACAGATATAACCGAAGATAGCATAGCATATCAAACTTATGGCATAAATGTGAAAGATCAAATAGATAAGATTATTGAAAAAGTAAAAGACATTAAACAACAAAAAAATATTTTGTTTATTCGTTCTGGTTCCACTTCAAGTTCGGCAAAGGCGAAAACTTCCAAGGAACATTTTGCAGCTGCAATGCTTGAACAATTAGGCGCGAAAAATATTGCAGATAATGTACCTATACTTCTTGACGGGCTTAGTATTGAAGAGATAATTGAAGAAGATCCGTCTTATATATTTATAAGTACAATGGGTGATGAGGACGCTGCAAAGAATTATATGAACAGTGTTTTGTCGCATAATGTGTGGCAACAACTTACTGCAGTTCAAAACGAAAACTTTGAATATCTGCCTAAAGATATGTTTCACTTTAAACCTAATGCAAGATGGGCAGATGCATATGAGTATTTAGCCAAACGTTTATATCCGGAGCATTTTGCTGATGAATAAAAACTTTACTATTAAAAGTGTATATGGAATTGTATTGCTTCTGGCAATTCTTGTTATTTCAGTGATTTTTTCATTATTGCTTGGTAGTGTAAAAATTGATTTAAATAGTTTTCTTAATGCTCTTATTATGTCTGAAGGGTATAATGCTGAATCAGTGATAATTTATAATATACGCTTGCCGCGTGTTGTGGGCGCTGTACTGGCAGGGGTGGGTCTTTCAGTCTCCGGCGTACTTCTTCAGGGTGTGACCGGTAATGATCTTGCCGGACCGAATATAATAGGTATCAATGCAGGTGCTGGGTTTGCGGTTATATTTTCAATGTGCTTCTTTAATATAAGTGCTGTTATTATGCCGTTTGTAGCATTTGTGGGCGCGTTTTTAACTACACTTTTAATAGTACTTATATCATCAAAAGTTAATAAATTAAAATCAACTGTAATACTTGTAGGTATTGCTTTGACTTCAATTTTAAATGCAGGTATATCATTTATATCGTTAATAGAACCTGATATTCTTACATCGTATAATTATTTTTCCATTGGAGGCTTATCTGGAGTTCAACTTAACTCTCTTTTTGTACCTGCAATTATAATTTTTTTGTGCTTGACTATAAGCGTTTTGTTTTCTCGTCAGATAGATGTGTTGTGCCTTGGTGACTCTCTTGCTTATTCACTGGGAATCAATGTTGTTGGTTTTAGGATGATTTGTTTAATTTTAGCAAGTGCGCTTGCAGCTGCTGTTGTAAGTTTTGCAGGTCTGCTGGGTTTTGTTGGGTTGATTGTACCTCATATTGCAAAGCAACTTGTTGGTCGTTCTATGCGTATGTCTATTATAGTTTCTGCTATTATTGGTGCGATAATTGTAGTGGTTGCTGATATGCTTGGTAGATTTTTGTTTGCACCTACCGAATTACCGGTTGGCATAATAATGGCATTAACAGGTGCACCTTTCTTTTTTTGGTTGCTTTTTAAAAGGAGAAATTATGCTGTCAGTTAATAACCTATCAGTATCATATCATAATAGAAAGGTTTTAAATAATGTTTCATTCGAAATTAAGAAGGGTACATTAACCGCAGTTATAGGTAAAAACGGAAGTGGAAAATCATCACTTATTTGTGCTGTGTCAAATCAGATTAAATATAGCGGTGATGTTTTTTTAAACGGCAAAGATATATCTCATATGACTGATAATAATCGTGCAAAAGTTATGTCGGTTTTGCCTCAAAAACTTAATGATACATCTTTTACTGTAAAAGAACTTGTCACACTTGGAAGAAATCCATATATCGGAATTAGTAAACGTTTAAGCGATAATGATAAATCAAAAGTTGATAGAGCTATGTCTGATTTGGGGATAAGCGAATTATCGCAAAGTTATGTAGATAGATTATCGGGTGGAGAACGACAAAAAGCATATATTGCGATGATTTTGGCGCAAGATACTGATCTGATAATACTTGATGAGCCTACATCATTCATGGATGCTCAGTACTCATCGGCATTTATGTCGTTGCTAATGCGGCTTAAATCCGAGTTTGGCAAAACAATTATTGTTGTATTACATGATATTACAGATGCAGTTGAATATGCAGATGATATTTTAATAATTGATAATGGTAAAAAGGTGTTTTTTGGTACCTCTTCAGAGTGTATACAAAGTGGTATACTAGAAGATTTATTTAATGTTCGGAGAATAGATTATTTAGAAAACGGTACTGAAAAGTCATTCTACAAATAGTAACATACATTCGGAGATATAGATGAATAAAAAAATACAAGATAAGCTTACGGTACTTACTTCAAGTCCCGGAGTTTATTTAATGAAAAATTCAGCTGGTGTTATAATTTATGTTGGCAAAGCTAAGAATCTTAAGAATCGAGTCAGCCAGTATTTTGTAAACAATTCGCAACACTCACTAAAAGTGTTAAAAATGATTTCGAATATTGAAGATTTTGAGTATATTGTAACTGAATCTGAAATCGAATCGCTTATACTTGAAAATAATTTGATCAAACAGCATCAGCCGAAGTATAACATTCTTCTTAAAGATGATAAAAATTACCCATATATAGTTGTTGATAAAAATTCAGCTTATCCGCATTTTGATATTGCAAGACGCAGAACGAGTAATGACTACAGATATTTTGGCCCATTTCAGTCGACAAAAGTGGTATGTGAAATAATAAGTACGCTTAACAGTGTTTTTGAACTCTATACTTGTAAGCACGTTTTTCCAAAAGAATTCAAAAAGGCAAGACCGTGTCTAAATTATCATATCGGCAAATGCTCAGGTATTTGTTTGGGTACTGTTTCCTCTGAAGAGTATAAAAAGAGAATTGAGAGGGCAATCAGTTTTCTTACGGGTGATTATAAAAAATACATTGCACAGTTCAAAGAAATGATGTCGTATTATTCAATGAACCTTGAATTTGAAAAAGCTTCAAAATATCGTGATAAAATCCGAAGTATTGAACGTCTTGAAGCAAAGCAAGTTATAGTGCTTTCCCCTGATATTAATAGAGATATAATTGCATACTCCACTCTTGAAGAAGATGTCTGTTTTTCGGTTATGCATATAAGACGTGGCAAACTTTTATTTCAGGATACTGTTTTCCTAAATGGTGTAACAGATGATTTAACAGGTTCCTTTATTGAACAGTATTATCAAAAAAGTGATATCATACCTAAAGAAATATGCGTTATCGAATTACCTCGCTCTAATGATCTTATTTGTGAATGGTTGTCAAAGCAAAGAGGAAATAATGTCAAAATATTCGAGGCTAAAAGGGGCGAGAATGTACGTCTTATAGAAATGTGTAAAAAGAATGCACTTGAAAAGCTTGCAGAAAAGAAATCAAATGGAATTAAAGTTAATAAACTGATGGGCCAGATCTCACAAATGTTGGGATTAAACGATATGCCTTCTAGAATTGAGATGTATGATATTTCTAACTTCGGCACCGACAGTACAGTTGGTGGTATGATAGTTTATCAAGAAGGAAGATTCAGACGCAGTGATTACCGTAAATTTAATTTTGATGAAGTTTATCAACAAAATGACTATAAGTACACGTATGAGATGATAAAGCGCAGGCTAAAGCATTTAGATGATAGAGATACTGATTTTGGTGCAAAGCCTGATGTCATTTTTATTGACGGCGGTCTTGGTCATCTAAACAGCGTGTATGAACTTATATCGTCACGAGGTATTGAAGTTTTTGGTCTTGTTAAGGATAAATCGCATAAGACAAGAGGTATTATAAGTGTTCACGGTGAAGTTGATATACGTACTAATCCGTCAGTTTTTAAGTTCTTTACTGAACTTCAAGATGAAGTACATCGGTTTGCTATAAAACATATGCATGATAGAAAAGGCAAAACAATGCTTAAATCGGGACTTATGTCAGTAGAGGGAATAGGAAAAGGCAAATATAATGATATAATGAGTAAATTCGGTACAATTGATGCAGTAAGAAATTGCGATATAGAAGAACTCGAAAAGATACCTGGGATATCTCATACTCTTGCTTTGCGCGTGAAAAAATATTTGGATGGTGAAATGATTTGATGAGAATTGTGTCCGGTATACGACGTGGAAAAAAGCTTTTAACACTTTCAGGTGAAAATACACGACCCACACTTGAGCGCGTTAAACAAGCGTTTTTTAATGCGATTCAGTTTGAAATTGCAGACAGGGAAGTACTTGATTTATTTTCGGGCAGTGGTCAATTAGGACTTGAAGCACTGTCGAGAGGTGCAAAAAGATGCTGGTTTAATGATAGTTCTCGGGAAGCGTGTCATATTATTGAAAAAAATATTTCGTTATGTAGTTTTACACAAATATCTAAACTTACTTGCAAATCATATACTGAGTGTGTTAAAATAATAAAAAATAATAATTTTATGCCATCCCTTGTATTTCTTGATCCGCCTTATTACAAAGGTATGATAAATGATACATTAAAGCTTTTTTTGCAGACAGATACACTTGATAGCAATGCTATAATAATATGTGAAAGTGCTTCTGATGAGGAAATAGATATAAGTGGATATTTACTTAGGAAAGAGTATCAATACTCTGATATTAAAATAACTATACTTGAAATGAAAGAGAAATAGAATGGAAAAAATTGCAATTTGTCCGGGATCTTTTGACCCGATTACAAAAGGTCATATGGATATTATTAAACGATCTTCTAAAATGTTTGACACGTTGTATATTGCGGTGGCTAATAATTCGGCAAAGAAAACAACAAGTTTTACAACAGAAGAACGTATGGATATGATACGAAAGTGTACTGCGGATATTCAAAATATAGTTGTTTGTACTTTTGAGGGATTACTTGCAGAATATGCTAAAGAAATTGGTGCAATTGCTATTGTCAGAGGTTTACGAGCTGTTACTGATTTTGAATATGAATTTCAAATGGCACTTACAAATAAAAAAATTAATAAAGAACTTGAAACGATATTTTTGACTACTAATTCAAAATATATGTATCTATCGTCAAGTATTGTGAAGGAAATTGCGCGCAACGATGGAGATATAACTGATTTTGTGCCCGCACTGGTACTTCAAGATATAGAAAACAGACTTAAATTAAGAAAGGATTAATTAAAATGGATTTTGAAGAAATACTCAATGCGCTAGAAGATTTAGTGGAGAACTCTTGGACGCTTCCAATGTCAGGCGGACGTACTGTGGTTGATAGTTCACAGATACTTGAGTTTGTAAAGGAAATGCGTTTAAATCTTCCTGAGGAAATGAAACGTTCTAAAAGAATAATTAAAGAGCGCGATGATATTATTGCGCGTGCTAAAATTGATTCTGACAGCATTATAACTGCTGCTCAAATGCAAGCAAAGCATTTGGTTTCTCAAGAGGAAATTTATAAATCTGCACAAATAAAGGCGAATGAGATAGTTGCTAATGCACAGAGCGCAGCTAAAGAACTTCGTGCTGCATCTGTTGAGTACTGCGATAATGTTCTTAAAAGGGCAGAGGAAACTCTTAAAAAAGGTTTTGATAGCGTTTCTGAGACAAGAAAGAACCTTAAAAAGTCTGAAAAGTAATGCAACATAGTAATAACAGAATATACATCCTTGATTTACTGCGCGGTATTGCAGTTATAGGTATGGTGATTCATCATAGTCTTGTATCCTATGAAATATTTTTCTCACAGCGTGTTGAATTTCTATATACTGATTTGTTTTATACCTTGCAGTTGATTTTTGTCAGTGTATTTTTACTTGTTTCGGGTATTTGTACCAATTACAGCAGAAATACCTTAAAGCGTGGTAGTATAGTTTTTATGGCAGCTCTGTTAGTTTCATTTGTCACTTGTGTTGTGCTGCCTGCTTTTGATATGCATGGTCTTAATATCTATTTTGGCATACTTCATATGTTCGGCCTATCTATGATTCTTTATGCTCTTTTTAAAAAGATGTTTGATAAAATTCATACAATGTTAGGTGTGATATTATTCGCTTTACTTTTTATTGCATATTATTTGTTTTATATTACTGAGCCAACAAGCAATTCTTATTTACTTATGATATTTGGTGTTTTACCAAATAATGTTGTGTCGTATGGTGATTATTATCCGCTTTTACCATACTTTTTCCTGTTTATTTCCGGAACCTATATTGGTAAATATATCAAAAATGGTAGATTTCCTGATTGGTTTTATGATTTACGATGTAAACCTCTTGAATGTGTAGGCAGGTATTCACTGTGGATTTATATACTTCATCAACCTGTGGTATTTTTATTGTTTAATATTATAACGATTTAAAAAAACTCCGAAGAAATTAATTTTCTTCGGAGTTTTTTAGCAAATCGGGACGGTATTTTTTTGTAATTGCAATACTTTGTTCTAGTTTCCATTTTTCGATGTTTGCATGATGGCCTGATAAAAGTACCTCCGGTACACGCTTCTCGTGCCATTGTTCAGGGCGTGTATATTGTGGGTGTTCAAGAAGGCCTGAAAAATGGCTTTCATTTTCAAAACCTGCTGATTCTGAAAGCACGCCGGAAATCATTCTGCTTATGCTGTCTATAAGTACACAAGCAGGCAATTCACCACCTGTTAATACATAATCTCCAATAGATATTTCTTCATCGATTATTTCATCCAGCACTCTTTGGTCAACGCCTTCGTAATGACCGCACAGTATTACCAATCTGTCAAGTTTTGAAAGTTCAAGAGCTTTTTTTTGTGTAAGTACTTTACCTTTAGGTGACATATAAACAGTATGCGGCTTATTTTTACAATTTTTAATAAGATCTAAATAACAATCATATATTGGTTGGCACTGCATAACCATTCCGCAACCGCCACCGTATGGATAGTCGTCGACACTGTTGTGTTTATTGTTTGCATAATTACGTATGTCAACCGCATTTAATGATATTAGACCTTTCTGCATTGCGCGTCCTATTATGCTTTCATTACAGACCGATTGTATAAGGGTCGGGAATAGTGTCATTACATCAAAAATCATTCGAATAACCCCTTTAACGGCTTTATTAGTATTTTTCCGGTGTCAATATTTATTTCTTTAATAACATCATCAATTTTGGGAACAAGCAAAGTTTTATCATTTAACTTTAATTCGAATACATCATTAGCTCCTGTTTCAATGATATTTACTACTTTGCCGTAATACTCATCGGTGTCTATGTCGTATACTTCCATACCTTTAATGTCTTCAATGAAATATTGTCCTTCATCAAGTTCAATATCATCTCTATTAAAATAAATCATTTGTCCTATCAGTTTTTCAGCTTGATTAATATCATTTATACCTTTGAATTTTATCAGAGCTTGACCTTTATGAACTCTCGCATTAACAACCTCTATCTCAGTATTGTTTATAAATAGCCGATCAAACTCACATATAAATTCTGCACTATCACAGTATGGGTATACGCGTACTTCACCTCGCAGTGAGTGAGTGTTTACGATTTTGCCCGCTTGTAACAATTTGTTTTTCATAAGTACCTCTATAAAAAATAAAGGAAGGTCCAAAAACCTTCCCCGCAAAAAAGTAATTATTTGATTTCAACAACAACTTTTTTTGGTAATTTGTATGATGCAGATTTAACAATAGCTCTAATTGACTTTGCAATTTTACCATTTCTGCCGATTACTCTTCCCATGTCATCCGGTGCAACACTTAATGTGATAACAACGGAATCCTCAGATTCGTGTTCTTCGACTGTTACTGCATCAGGATCGTCAACCAGTGACTTTGCAAGGTAGGTAATAAGTTCTTTCATAATTTCAATCCGTTTCTGTGTACATATTATTTAGTGTTTTGAAATTAAAGAACACCTTGCTTTTTAAGCAAAGCCTTAACGGTATCTGTGGGCTGAGCGCCGTTTTTGATCCAATTCTTAGCTTTTTCAGCATCAACGGTTACAGTAGAGGGTTCTGTGCACGGATTGTAAGTACCGATTTCTTCGATAAATCTACCATCACGGGGGTATCTTGAATCAGCAACAACAATTCTGTATGTCGGAGCCTTCTTAGCACCAAGTCTTCTTAGTCTGATTTTTACTGCCATTATTTATTTCTCCTTTCCTAATGTTTATAGACCAAATCCGCGAAGAAAATTTTTATTTTTCTTTTTGGAATTGAACTGTTTAAATAATTTGTTCATTTGTTCAAACTGTCTTAACAGTCTGTTTACTTCTTCTACCGAGGTGCCGCTTCCCGCAGCAATTCTTTTTCTTCTTGAAGCATTTATAACCGATGGTTTTTCACGTTCCTCAAGCGTCATAGAAAGTATTATTGCTTCTGTTCTTGCCATTTGTTTTTCATCAACAGTTGCACCTTTTAAAGCATTATTTGCACCAGGAATCATTCCTATTAGATTTTCAATAGGTCCCATTTGTTTTATTTGTTTCATTTGGTTAAGAAAATCTGATAGAGTAAAGTTGTTTTCACGCATCTTTTTTTCAAGTTGGGCCGCTTGCTTTTCATCAAACGCTGCTTGTGCTTTATCAATAAGTGTAAGCACATCACCCATACCTAAAATTCGTGATGCCATTCTATCGGGATAAAATGGTTCAATATCGTCCATTTTCTCACCGATACCTGCAAATTTAATGGGTTTTCCTGTAATATGTTTAACTGAAAGTGCGGCACCGCCCCTGGTGTCGCCATCTAACTTAGTTAAAACAACACCGTCAATATTTAAAAGATCATTAAATTTTTCGGCTACATTTACTGCATCTTGACCTGTCATTGAGTCAACAACCAGTAAAATTTCAGTTGGTAAAACTTCATTTTTAATTTCGCAAAGCTCGTTCATAAGTATGTCATCAATATGAAGTCGTCCTGCAGTATCAATAAAAACAATATCGTTGCCGAATTTTTTTGCATGTTCAATACCTGCTTTTGCAATTTTAACAGGATTTTTTTCACCGTCAATTTTAAAAACCGGTACATCGACCGATTCGCCGACAATACATAATTGACTTATAGCTGCAGGTCTGTACACGTCACAGGCGACAAGAAGTGGGCGTTTGTTTTGCTTTTTAAAATGTGCTGCAAGTTTGCCGCAGTGGGTTGTTTTACCAGTGCCTTGAAGACCTACCATCATAACAACAGTAGGCGGCGCTGATGAAATTTTAATTTTGGAAACTTCAGACCCCATAAGAGAGGTGAGTTCTTCATTTACTATTTTAATTACTTGTTGTGACGGTGTAAGACTCTCTAGTACATCATTGCCGACACATCTGGCAGAAACATTGTTGACAAATTCTTTGACAACCTTATAACTTACATCAGCTTCTAAAAGTGCAAGCTTAATTTCACGCATTGCTATCTTTACATCGCTTTCAGATAGTCTGCCTTTTTTCTTTAAATTTTTAAAAGCCTGCGATAACTTATCTGCAAGTCCTTCAAATGCCATATCTTACTCCTGTGATTCTGTTTCGTTATCAATATAACACGCCAGTACTTTATGTATGTCTTCGCAAAACTCTGATATATCCTTTGAGTAGCAGTGACGTGTATTTAAATCTTTAATATTGTCGACTAAATTTAAAACGGTATTAACTTTTTCATCAAGGTTATGATACTTTTCATAGAAGCCAAGTTTCTGCTCTGTGTCCAAAAGTATTGCTTCTCCACGCTTGATTGAATCGCGCACACCTTGTCTTGTAATTTTAGTATGTTGTGCGATCTCGGCCAATGATAAATCTTCGTTATAATACAGTTCAAGTGCATCAATCTGCTTATCTGTAAGTATTCCTCTGTAAAAATCAAGTAGAAGTGAAATTTTTAAATCTTTCATAAACATTCCTTAAAGCAGTATACTGTGTAAAGTAATAAACTTTACACAGTATACTATATTTTTTATTATTTGTCAATAGTAAAATTTGGGGAATAAATAAAAACGGAATCCACTGAATTCCGTTTTTATAGGTAAATTAAATTACGTATTTTTTAACTGATTCGGGAGCATTAGTTGCATCGGCAGATACTAGTACAACAACTGTTGCTTCGCCTGCGATTTTGTCGATGTCTGCAAGTGTTTCGCCGAGTTTATCAAGATCGTTACCCGTGATCTTAAGTGCGCCGTCAACAAAAACAGTCGAAATGTCATAGTTACTTGCAAATAAGCCCTTGATGAAGCCACCAAAGGCATCAAAACCGCTTATGTTGTATTCTTTTGTATTTATTAATCTAACAGAAGATGATATATCATATTTAAGACCGTCGCCATATTCCAAACAAACAATGTGTCCGTTGTCAACTGCCGCGGCTGAGTTAACCATTTCAATAAGTTTTTTTGTTTTGCCAGTGCCCTTTGTACCAATAATTACTTTAATCATATTGAATCTCCTTTCGCCGTTTTCACGGCTGTTAATATTAAGACATTGTTTCCAATGTCAGTATTACTTGTTGATCTTTTTATTAATTTCTTCTGTTTCTTTTTCGTAACCGGGTTTGCCGAGAAGTGCAAACATATTTTTCTTATATGCTTCAACACCGGGTTGGTCAAATGGGTTTACGCCAAGAAGGTATCCTGAAATTGCACAAGCTTTTTCAAAGAAATATACAAGATAACCAAAATTGTATTCATCATAGTTATCAAATTCTAGAATTATATTAGGTACTCCGCCATCAGTATGTGCGAGCACTGTTCCAAGAAAAGCATTGTCATTTACATATTGAACAGTCTGTCCTGCCAGGAAGTTAAGCCCGTCAATATCCCCATCGACTTCTCCAATTGTTATATTTCTCTTAACATTTTTAACTTTGAGTACAGTTTCGAAAATTGTGCGGCTGCCTTCTTGAATATACTGACCCAGTGAGTGAAGATCTGTAGAAAATGTTGCTGAAGCAGGGAAAATACCTTTGTTATCTTTGCCTTCACTTTCACCCATTAATTGTTTGAACCACTCACCGAAGTAAACTGCGCATGGATCATAAGTGATAAGCATTTCAGTAGTTTTATTCTTTCTTAGAAGGATGTTTCTGTCAATTGCGTATTTATAACATTCATTATCGTCAGTTAGGAAATCACATCTCGCTTCAGCAGCACCGCGCATCATCTCATCAATGTTAGCACCTGATACTGCAATCGGGAGAAGACCTACTGCTGTAAGGACAGAGAATCTGCCGCCTACATCGTCAGGAACAACAAATGTTTCGTAACCCTGTTCTGTTGCCAACGCTTTGAGAGTACCACGAGCTTTATCGGTAGTTACAAAAATATGGTCTTTAGAACCTTCAATACCGTATTTGCTTTCTGCTAGTTCCTTAAATATTCTGAATGCTATTGCGGGTTCAGTAGTTGTTCCGGACTTAGAAATTACATTGATTGAAAAATCTCTATCTTTGCATAAGTCTATAATTTCATTTAAGTATGTTGCACTAATGTTGTTACCTGCAAAATAAATTTCGGGTGTTTCTTTTTTAAGATTATTATAAAGCGAGGAATGGACAAATTCGATTGCTGCACGTGCACCAAGATATGATCCACCTATACCGATTACAATAAGTACATCAGAATTGTTTTGAATTTTCTTTGCAGCTTGTTTAATACGTTCAAATTCATCTTTATCATAATTAAGAGGTAAATCAAGCCAACCGAGGAAGTCATTTCCTGCACCTTTTTTTGAATGTAGCTGATTATGGGCTATTTCTAAATAAGGTTTAAGATATTCACGTTCATGGTTGTTGATAAACAAATCCACATATTTTCTGTTTACTGATACAGACATAGTTTGAAAGTTCTCCTTTTTATACTTCTTGTTTGTATAATATCACATAAAAAAAACATATTCAAGTCTAAAGAAATAAAAAATAGTTAATTAAATCTAAAAAAATGTCAAATATATCAGACTTTTCTACAAAATTTGTGGATATTATATCTGTTTCTGATAATACTTTTCCGTCAAGCATATATTTTACTGAGCCTAATTTTTGTCCTTGCTCGACAGGTGCGGATACGTTTTTAGGCATAACTATTTCGGTTGTTATTGAATCTATTTTTGATTTGCTAATCACTAATGGAGTTTCACTTGAAAGTATGGGTGTTACAAAATCTGACTTTCCTTTGATAACTTCAATGTTTGGCAGTATTCCTACACTTTTTTTATATAAAGTATAATTTGAAAAACCGTATTCGAGAAGAGTTTTTGCTTCGGCATTACGTTTATCAGAACTTTCTGATGCCATAATAACTGCTATTAGCTCCATTCCGTCTTTTTCGGCAGTTGCAGAAATGCAATATTTTGACTCGCTAGTGTATCCGGTTTTTAATCCTGTGGCATTTTGATAAAATCTTATAAGTTTATTGGTATTTGTTAGCCCGAATTCACCGTTTCTAATACTATCCATCCAAATTGTTGTGTAGTTTTTTATATCAGAATGTTTTAAAAGTTCTTGTGACATTTTCGAAATATCTCTTGCGGTAGTGTAATGGTTGTCAGAATCAAGCCCTGTGCAGTTTTCAAAGTTAGTATTTGTCATTTTTAATTTTAATGCTTTGTCATTCATTGCTGCAACAAACGCATCTGTAGAGCCTGATATAAATTCCGCCATTGCAACACAACAATCATTTGCGGAGGCGATGACGATGCATTTAAGCATTTCATTTACGGTCATGGTTTCGCCTTCTTTTAAATAAACTTGTGAACCTCCCATTGATGTTGCGTGTGCTGATGCAGTTATGATGTCATCATATGATATTTGACCAGATTCGATTGCTTCCATAATCAAGAGCAAGGTCATAATTTTGGTTACGGAAGCAGGTTTCATTCTTGTATCTGCTTCTTTTTCATAAAGTACTGTTCCGGTTGTTTTTTCAACTAGTATTGCACTAGGTGCCTGGATGTTTATATCAGCTTGTGCACTACTGTACACTGTTGTTGTAACAATAATTACCAAAGCCGTAATTAGACCGATCAACTTTTTCATATATGTACTCCTTAAATCAAATTTATATTATATATGTTGTGGCTGTGTATTAAATGCAATCCATTTGAAGTGTGCTATGAATTTAGTCTAAATATTATTTGTTTGTGCAACATTGGGTGGTATATATGCAACATTAAGATATGCCTTTTGAGAGTGCTGTTTGCTATAATGTACTTGTATTATTATATATTAATAAACAAGTTTTTATTTAGAGAGGTAGAAAGTTATGAAGCAAATAACCAAGCGCATTTTATCTATGGTTTTATCGTTGCTTATATTGGTTTCATTGCTGTCTGTATTTACTTTTGCAGCAAGCAATTATGTTCCGGATGATGAGTATTACGATAAAATAACTAAATCTGCCGTTGTTGTCAACGAAGATTGGGCAGGTCTAAAAGAGGGAGACGAAGTAGAAGTTTCCTACGTTTTTAGAGGTAAAATAATTTCCGAGGATTACGATTCAAACATACATTTCTCGAGTATTCAGGATGCTTATGATTATTGTGTTAAAATGGGTAGTCAGCAGCCTATAATAATTGTGGCTCCGGGTACATATACCGATAATCTTAAGATTAAAACAAACGTTGTTATCCTTGGCGCAAATGCCGGCGTTAACCCTAATGTTAAAAACGCAAGTAATGTTAAGTCACCTTGGACTCTTTCTGAAAGATGTGAAGAGACTATTCTTAATGCAGCTATTGAAGTTGATAAAACTGTGGTAGCTGATTTTGAAACAACCATCGATGGTGTAAAACTTAGCATCAATTTTGCTTATGTTGATATTAACGTTAACGAGAAAGATTCAACTGTGGTAGTTAAGAATTCTATAGTAGAGGGCGCAGGAAATGCTTCTGCAACAAATGTTAACGGTATCACAAGTGTTTTCTATTTTGCAAAGTCTGCAACATCAACAAATATAGTTAAGATTAAAGATATTTATGTAACAGATATGAATTCAACTAGCATTGTTGAAACAAATGTAACTGAGCTTACAATTGATGGTATGTTCTATACCAATTCTCAAAAACCTGCTTTGAATTCAGCGGATGCTGCAGTAGGCATATCTCCCAATTATACTGTTACAAATTCAATGTTCTATGATAACACTGCAATAGATGGAGTTTTGAACATCAACCCTTCGCGTAACGATTCTGCAGCTAGATCTGCATCATATGCCGAGGTTTCGAACTGCGTATTTTTAGATGGACCGTCTGTAAATGATATTGATAATACAATATCACCTATAGTTTTTACTGTTGTCGATGTTAAAAATGTAATTAATGTTCATAATAATATATTTATAGGTTCAACAGAGTATACAGTTCCTGCACTTAAACTCAACTATAATTTGGCAGCATTCTCTGCTTCTCTTAAAGATAATATAAAATTCAATAAAAACAAGTTATATGGTTTTTCATATTTACCTGATACAACTGGTTTGTCAAGTTCTTCGCGTTTCGATTATACAGGTAACTATTTTGCAACAACTGATGGAAAGCAACATGATCCTATTTATCCTGCTTCCGCATCATATAATCATATCAATTTAGATTATTTTTGGATTAATGAGTCAATGACTCATTCAAGTGCTGATTATAAGATTAAGTCTACAGGCTTTACAAACGCTAAAACCAGTCATGCTGAGAGAATTATAAAAGTTACACTTGATTACGGAACTACAACAAATTTAAATATTACTGCATCTGACAGCAGTGTTAAATACACTCTTTATGATTCTACAAAAAATAATGTTGTTAAAACAATAGATACAACATCTCTTGTTTCCGGTGAAGATAAAAATATTTTCTATGCAGTTGGTGTTTCAAACAAAAATCCTTCATATAAATATACTTATACGATAGTTGTTACAACATATAATCCTAAATATGTTGCTGAATTCAATATGAAAGATACATATTTATATTCACCAGAAGCTGCAAAACTTTCAGTTGGTTCTGTTGTTTATAAAACTTGGGACGGCATGGCATATAAATTTACTGTAGGTAAAAATGCATTTGCTACTGCCGCTGAAATAATTGATGCTTGTGATAATATTCCTACAATAATTTTACCTGCAGGAATATATACCGAAAATATTGTACTTACGGATTCAGCTATTCTTCTTGGCGCAAAACATGGTATTAATCCTAATCTTCCTCAGTTTGAAAACCCTGAAGATGGTTGGGAACTTAATCCATTGAGAAGTAACTCTGAAGAAGAATCGGTTTTTGAGGGTTGCGTTGTTTCAGTTTCAATGTATTGTATTAATCCAACAGTTGTTATTGATGGTTTTACTTTTGGTACAGGTAGTGCTTTCTGTGACAAAGGTGAAGGAAATGTTACATATAATACAACCACACTTAAGAATATAATAATTGATGGTGCCGGTGGTGCTTCTTGGGCAGAAGATACTAAAAATGAAAATCTTAATACTATTTTATCGTTCGGCGGCAGTAGCACACTTTATCGTGAAAACCACAAAGACGTACGTCTTATTAATTTAAGAATGACCGGTCAGGGTACTCATTATCTCATTGGTGACTATTATGAGTCACTTCTTCTTGATGGTGTATATACCGAAGGTAATACTTGTACACTTCATAAAAATGAGTGGACATCATCACCGTCACAGAATTTTTATCTTGAGATAAGAAATTCCTGCTTTTATCAAAATATCACATCAGCATATTATTTACTTATAAATAATAGTACAACAAATACAGCACAAAGAACGAGCAGTCGAGTTGTGCTTGATAATAATATATTCTATAACACTTCTACAAACGTAAACGGTATTTTTGGTGTTAGATTCCAAGGCAAAAAAGACAGTCTTAAGTTTGTTAACAATATATTCATAACACAAACTGCAACTTCAATTATCCCCGGTAATTCAAACTGGTTTTTAGGTAAATCAGGTACTGATAAAGTTACCAATTTAGATGATTGTGAGATTGTAAGTGATGTAGTATTAAGATTTAATCGATTTGTCAAGTGCACTACTGCTATTGATACAACAACTTGTAAAGACGGTACTCTTTTTGATTACAGTTATAACTATTTCTCTTCATCATATTCTAAAGGTGCAACAGGCGTTGCAGTTTCAAAACGCGGTGGCAGACAAGCAGAACACGCGGTATGTGATTATTATTATAAAGACTGGAATCTCACTACTCTTAATGATGCTGATGATAAATTTGCTAAAGAACTTGCGTATTCAATTACCGGTCCCGGCAAACTTAATGAAAAGGCACTTACATATACAGATACAGTAAGTATAGACACACAAACATATGATTTTGGTATTAAATTAGAAACAAGACAGGCTAAATACGGCATTTATTCTGATGCGGCTTGTACAAAGGCTGTGCAAGAACCTGTTGCACTTGTAGGTGGTAAAAATGTATTTTACATTCAATTGTCATCATATGATGGCTCTAAATCAGTAAAATATACCGCAACAATTACAAAGCCTTTTGGTACTGAAGCTAATATTTTAAGATTTGATAATTGGCAGGTTACTGATACAGCTGTTAATGCTTGTGTTCCGATAGGTACAACAGTATTTGATATTCCGGAAATTGAAGTTTCCCCTGGTGCAACTTATGGAATTTATAATAATGCTGCTTGTACGTCAGAACTTGAAGGTACAATAAAAGGTATTTCAACTGTACCTACAATTAAGTATATAAAAGTTGTTTCTGAAGATGGAAAGGCAAGCAAAGTATATTCGCTTAGTGTTGCACAGGCAGTAAGTGATCAAGCTGTATTGACTTATGTTCAAGGTGCTAATCGTGTATCAGCAACCAGTTATTCAGTAACAATTCCTTCAAATATTTCTTCCTTTACACTCTATCCCGTGTATTCAGAAAATGCTAGCATTAAGGTTATTGATTCTAATCTTACAGTTGCTGCAAATTCTCAAGGTGGCTACGTAATTGACAATATTCTGTCTTCAAAAACTGTAAAAATAATTGTAACATCAGGTTCAAAATCGGTTGTTAATACGTATTATTTGACAATTTCTAAAGATGCTATGTCCTGTGAAGTTTCCTCAATATTTAATATGTATAATAATGGTGATGACACTTCCGTTTTTGAAACAAAATTAAATACATCTACTTTTGAAGTGATTGCAAATCTTGAAAATAACAATGCTTCATATGCAGTTTATTATGATAAAGCCTGTACTTCAGTATGTAAGAATAATATAGTTTCAATTAAAGACTACAATTTCACGGCATATCTCAAAGTTACTTCAGCAGATAAATCAGTTTCAAAGGTATATACTCTTAAATTTGTAACAACTACACCAGATCTAACTGCAGGAGATGAACTTGCCGAAAAATATTACACATTTGAAAATGCTACTCTAATTGAAGATGGTGTGTATTACATAGACGCAGCAGATAATCTTTCAGAGTATGTTTTGAAATTGAAAATGCTTAATAATGCTAATGCAAATACAACATATAAGGCATTTACAGACGCATCACATACTATGAATCTTACAGATGAAGTTAACAATACGCAGCAGTTAACTGTTGATATTGTAGCTAAAACTACAACTGTATATTATAGAATATATGTTAAGAGTGGTAGCGTTAATCTACAGTCAGATAATGTAAAGGTAATAATTAATTCAAAACGTCCTGTTGTTACTTATAAAGATACAAATAAAATGCCGTCTTGGTCAATTAAGCAGATACAGTATTTGAATGAGCAAGGTTATGGATATTTTATTGGTGATACAAATGGCAATTTCAATCCTACAAATAATATATCCAGATTTGAGGTTGCAGCAGTAGCGGTCAGACTTCTTGGTATAAATGAGCAACTGTATAAGTCTGTTATACTTCCGTTTAATGATGATATTCCTAATTGGGCATCAAATTATGTAAAGGCTTGTTATAAGCTTAATATAGTAAATGGTAAATCTCAGACATTGTTTGACGGTCAAGCTGCAACAACTAGAGAGGAATTCTGTAAGATTATTGTATCAACGATTTCCATATTAACCGGCGAAACTGAAAATGCTGTTACTATTTACGCTAATAACCAAGCAGATATAGATGCAGTTTATAATGCAAAAGGTTTTGCTGATAATGACAAAGTATCTAATTGGGCTAAACCTTATGTAAGACTTGCTGTTGCTAAATATGGTGTTCTTTCCGGTTCTGCTGATAATGGTAAACTTAATATCAATCCTAAAAACGATATTTCAAGACAGGAAGTTGCAATTATTCTTGCAAACTATAACGGTTATAAAGCAAACTAAATAATAAATGCCGACTATCTATGATAGTCGGCATTTAAAATTTCAAAGAATTGGTTATTGTTGATAATCAATTCTTAGTTATTAATTATTCTACATTCAAGATAAAATCTTTTATCACAGGCATTACCCATAGAAAACGTCTTTCTTGGCAAAATGCCATCTTTTTTTATTACGTCAAAGAAACTGTTTTTGTCAATACCATTGACTGTAAATCCAATAGTGTTTTTGTTTTTGCTAAGTTTTAATACTACATCGTCACCATGTATGTAATCAGTTTCACCGCCATTTCGACTTATATAATCATCAATAAAGTTTTGTAATGTTCCTATTGTTAGTGATGTATTTGGATTGGTGAAAGTACATTTTAGTTGTGAACCGTCAATAATCATATTAAAATTTTGACCATCTTTTTGATTTTGCGTAAATCCACAATAATTTTTAAGTTCTGATATAAATTTTTCTGTGTTGACATTAAATACGATTCTATGTATCGGCTCAAATTCAAGTGCGTTGTCATGTAGGTTTACCAGTTCAACCAGAGCATATCTTGACGGATGATTTTCAGCATCAGCACCGAGTTTGTTTTTCATGTATTCATAATATTGTTTTGCGGCTGCTAGTGAATGATTACCATCTCCCATAGCATATATCATTGGATTTTTATCTTTGCTGTTCTTAATAAGCATTTCAATACCATCCAGTGCTATATTTGCATAGTCGGAATCAACTTTGTAACCTTTTATATGACCACTGTTTTTCATTAATTCAAAATCATAGATCACATCTAGTTCACTTTTGATATTTTCATAAGGTTGAATAACATTGAAGTTTTTATCATCAATCAACATCATAATATGCGGCATTTCGATGACCGCTTTTTTTCTCACTTCAACACGTGCCGGCAGTCGCTCAACAACTGTTGCCTCTGTAGGTCTACATAATGAAATGGTGTTTTTTGAAAAATCATAAACCTCAAGGTCAATAGCGCCAACTAAACCTTTTCTGATCTTACCGTTTAGCAATGTTCTTTCTACATATATAAAGCAGTTTTTTAGTTCTTTAAATACGCCTGTTTGAACGTATTTTTTCATATTTTCTGTAATCTTTGCTGCTCTTTCTTCTATTTCATTAAGGTAGATTTCCGGAAGCATAAGTGAAAGTGTAGATATATCGTCACCGATATAATCTTCAACATCTTTCCAATATTCCGGCTCGCTTGTATATTGATCGCAAGCTACGCAACTCCATTTATTCATATTAGTAACTTTAGGAATTAGTATATTAGTAGGTAAAAAGCCATTGTTTTTCATAAATTTAATTCTCCATAAACAATTTAAATGCTTTTATAGTTTCATATATGTCTGCTTTGGATGCTACTTCATAAGGAGCATGCATTGATAACAGGCCAATTCCGATATCAACTGTATCAATATTTCGGTTAGCGGCATATTTTGCAACTGTTCCGCCACCGCCGGCATCGACTTTACCTAAAAGACCTGACTGCCATATGATATTATTTTTATCAAATAAGTTAGTAAAGTATGCCATGGTTTCAGCAGATGCATCCGATGTTCCTGATTTTCCTCGCGCACCTGTGTATTTTGTTACTGTAGGGCCACAACCTAATATGCTGGCATTTTGTTTATCTAGTACTGATGGATATATAGGATCATAAGCAGCATTGACATCTGCTGATAAACATTTGCTGTTATATAATGCAAGCCGAGAGTTATTTCCGTCACATATTTTATCAATAATCATATCAAAAAATTGGCTCTGCATACCTGTAACGCCGTCCGAACCTGTTTCCTCTTTATCAACTAATGCTAAAAGCACCGTGTGTTTGTTCGATTCAGTATTCATTAACGCTTCAAAGGCGGTCCAAGCACATATCCTGTCATCGTGACCATAAGCACCTATAACACTTTTATCAAAACCTAAACTTTCTGCTTTTAGTTTTGGAACAAAACTGATTTCTGCAGATATTAAATCTCTTTCAGTTATTGAATATTTTTCATTTAGTATTTTTAATACAGTGTATTTTACTTTTTCGTTTATGTCATCTTCTTTACAGGGCATTGTACCACATAAGATTTTTAAATCTTCGCCTTCAATTGCCTTCCCAAGTGTCTTTGTTGTCTGCTCTGAGGCTAAGTGGGGGAGTAAGTCTGTAATACAGAAAGTGTATCCATTATCTGTAAAATCAATAGTTAAACCATCAGTTGTAACAGCGATACCTTCCATTTCCAGCGGTATTGCTGTCCATTGATACTTCTTTATTCCACCGTAGTAATGTGTTTTTAGAAGCGCAAGACCATTATCTTCACATAACGGCTGTGGCTTTAAGTCAAGTCTGGGTGAATCGATATGAGCCGCACAAATGTGTATACCGTTTGTTTCAGGACTTTCTCCCATAATACCTAGAAATATAGATTTATTTCTGTTTATGATATAAAACTTGTCACCGGGGATTAATTTTTCATCGAAATTGAGCGGTTTGAATCCGTTTTCTTCCGCTTTGATTTTAAAATAGTCTGTACACTTGCGTTCAGTTTTGCAAGTGTTTAAAAAGTCGATGTACTTGTCGCAAGTAGAAAAAATATCATTGTAGTTATCTTTTTCTTCAAATATATTTTTCTTTTTGTAGGTAAGTGTATCAGCCATTTTATCTCCTTAATAAATTAATTCATATATTTTTTGAGTATATATAACTTTTTTTACGTAATTGTCAGTTTCTTTATACGGAATAGTTTTTAATAAAATACCGTCATCTGAATATGATTTATCTTTCAACCATGATAACACTCTGCCTCTGCCTGCGTTGTAGCTTGCAAGTGCAGTTTCTTTGACAGTAAACTCTTTAATAAACAAAGAGTATATATAGCATCCGTACTTGATATTTAAATTGGCATCATTAAGTGTAATTTTAGAGGTAGTATCGTTTAATTTTTGTTTTGCCCATTCAAAAGTCTCAGGGGTGATTTGCATTAAACCAATAGCACCTGCTGATGATACGGCATTTATGTTGAAATTACTTTCACATTTAATTATTGCATAAACTAGGCTTTCTTCAATACCGTATTCATATGCGTATTTCTGTACCTGTTCACTATATTTTTGTGGATACAGATATTTAAGCAGACCGTTTGCTAAAATTGTAATACTAAATATTATCGCGATATACGTAATAATGTATCTTCGTTTCAAATTATTTCTCCATTATACTGTTTGCAATCGATGCAGTAATATTAATCAAATCATTAAATTCATAATTATTTTCAATTATATAATCACATTTTTCTTTAAAAAATGAGGTATCTTTTTGGTTAGAAAGGCGTTGTACTGCCTGCTGTTTACTTATGCCATCGCGTATGCATATACGATCTATAACATTATCAGAAACCACACCGATAACCTTGTTACACATTTTTTCCAGACCAAACTCAAACAGAGTAGGTGCATCTAATAAAATAAATTCGGATTTTGCTGTTTCAATTTCTTTTTTTATTTTATGAACAATGTGTGGGTATAGAATTTCCATAAGTTTATTGTAAGCTGTTTTATCATTAAAAATCAGCGTTCCAAAGCTTTTTCTGTTTAAAGTACCGTTTTGTATGTATTTTGCACCAAAGTTTGTACTTATTTCATTTAATATAGAGTGGTCTGTATATATTTTTTCATGCACAAGTTTATCACAATTAATATGATGAAAACCTTTTTTTGCCAAAATATTTGCAACAGTCGTTTTACCGCTTCCGCTTTGTCCTGTTAAACCTATAATAATGTTCATATAAACTCCATTTATAATGCGGTCACATTAAAACTTGCCGCACGTAACATTCTGTTATATATCCCAAGCCCTACGCCGTTTGGCTCTACTGTCCTTGCATATATGTATTGCACGTTAGTCTCATCAAATTCCCTGAGAGCGCTGAATAAATATTTTGATAATGTAAGGTGGTCATTTTTATTACCATATTCCTTGCATATAGCGCTTTTGAACAGTACAGATTCGTTATCAAAGCATAGTACTCCGCATTTTATATCGGAATTCAAAATTTTGTTTTGTATATACTTAATTGCCTTATCATCATCACCACGAACAAGCTCCATATTGGCTTTTGGAGCGTAATGCTTATATAACATACCAGGGGAGGCTACTGTACTGTTATCAGTAACAGGTAGAAGGATATGTTCATCAACAGTCACAGTAAAACCTTTTGATTCAAGCATATCTTTTGTTACGGCACCGGGTCTGAGTATCTTAAGTGCGGCATCGCCTATGCGTGTTATAACAGTACTTTCGATGCCAATGTCGCATTCTCCTCCGTCAATTATGCCGCTGACTTTTCCGTTGAGGTCAGCGTATACATGTTTAAAACAGGTGGGCGATGGTTTACCGGATAAATTCGCACTTGGCGCAACTATCGGAACACCTGCTAATTTAATAAGCATATTAGCAACAGGATGCGAAGGACATCGCACAGCAACTGTTTTGCCTCCGGCGCAAACTGAATCGGGAACAGCAATTGTTTTATTAAGTACGACAGTTAGTGCACCCGGCCAAAACGAACGGAATAGCACCTCGAAATCCGAAGGAATATTCTGTGCAACAGTGTCTATCATTGACAAATCACTTATGTGTGCTATAAGCGGATTATTGGAAGGTCTGTTTTTTACATGAAATATTCTTTTGACAGCATTGTCGTTTAAAGCATTAGCCCCAAGTCCGTAAACAGTTTCTGTCGGAAATGCTGCAAGCTCTCCGCTTTTAATCATTTCAGCATACGGTAAAAGTTTATTTATGTCAATATTATCCGGATTGATATAATCAGTTTTCGTTATCATTTTATTCCTGTGAAGTCTTAAGTTTTTCAGCTTGATCATTGGTGATAAGTGCATCAATGATCTCGTCTAAAGTTCCGTTGAGTATTTGTTCAAGTTTGTAGAGAGTAAGACCTATTCTATGGTCAGTGACACGACCTTGAGGATAATTATACGTTCTTATACGCTCACTTCTGTCACCGGTACCAACTTGTGATTTTCGTTCACTCGCAATCTCGGCATTTTTCTTTTCCCTATCCATTTCAACAAGACGCGAACGTAGAATTTTAAGTGCACGTTCTTTGTTTTTATGTTGTGAGCGCTCGTCTTGACACTCAACTACCAGCCCTGTAGGTAAGTGAGTTATGCGAATAGCACTTTCTGTTTTGTTAACATGCTGACCGCCTGCGCCTGATGAACGGAAGGTGTCGATTTGTAAGTCGGCGTTGTTGATTTCAAAATCAACTTCTTCTGCCTCGGGCAGAACTGCAACAGTTACAGTTGATGTGTGAATTCTTCCGCCGCTTTCTGTTTCAGGCACACGTTGCACACGGTGAACACCGCTTTCAAATTTATATCTCGAATATGCACCTTCGCCACTTATAGAAAATGAGATTTCTTTAATGCCGCCAAGTTCTGTATCGTATAGGTTTAATATTTCGTATTTAAAACCTTTTGTTTCCGCATACATTGTATACATTCTATATAATGATGCAGCAAATAAAGCAGCCTCTTCACCACCGGCACCGCCGCGTATTTCAATAATTACGTTTTTATCATCGTTTTCGTCACGTGGCAACAACAGGATTTTCATTTCTTCAGCGCATTTTGAAAGTCCTTCTTTTGATGCAAGCATTTCTTCCTCTGCAAGTTCGCGCATTTCAGGGTCAAGTTGCTGGGATAATAACTCAACACTCTCATTGTAATTTCTTTCAAATTCAACGTATTCATTGTATTTATCAATAATAGGTGTCAAATGCTTGTGCTCACGCATAAGTTTGGTATATGCAACTTGATCTGAAATAATTTCAGGATCTGATAATTTTTCGCCGACTTCGGTATAATGTTTGTGTATTTCTTTTATCTTATCTATCATTTTATATCTCCATATTCATAATGTATTATGTAAAACTAAATACTAAATTCTACTTTCAATTGCCTTTATGTTTTTTTCGATTTTACTTCTTGCGACCATGACTTCTCTTCCGCAATTAAGACATCTGATTTTAAAATCCATACCAATGCGAAGGACTAAAAAACGTTTTTCGCCACATGGATGCTGCTTTTTCATAAGTAAAATATCATTTACTTTTATATCCATAGTCGTCTCCTTGAAATTTATTTATATATTATAGCATATTCATAGTTAAATTAAAAGTATTAATTGAAATTTCCGTCATTAAAATAATTTGTGCTCATATACATTTTATAGGACAATTTATTGGAGGGCTGACTATGAAAAAACAGGAATACAGACCGGAGGGTATCCTCGATGTAAACGATAATGTATACTTCAGTGGAATTAAAGGATTATCGCGTGCTTTAAGTGAGGGTAAAATTCTTCAAGCTAAATGTCTTATGTGTGATTCCGATCATAATTTACATCTTAAACTAGGTGATATAAAAGCAATTATTCCCAGAGAGGAAGCAGCACTTGGTATAATAGAAAACACTGTAAAAGACGTAGCAATAATTACACGTGTTAATAAAATGGTGTGCTTTAAAGTTACAAAAATTTCCCAGAAAGACGGTGATACAATAGCATATCTATCAAGGCGTGCAGCGCAAGAAGAGTGCGAAAAATACATATTTGAAAATGTCGGTGTTGGTGATATTATAGATGCCAGAATAACTCATATGGAGCAATTTGGTGCTTTTGCAGATATAGGTTGTGGTATAATTTCTCTGTTGTCCATCGATAATATTTCAGTATCTCGTATTGAGCATCCTAAAAATAGATTTAGTATCGGTATGGATATAAAAGCTATTGTAAAAAGTATAGATTATACTTCAAATAGAATTAACTTATCGCACAAGGAGTTACTTGGAACCTGGGAACAAAATGCGTTGCTTTTTAAAGCGGGTGAAACAGTTTCCGGTATTGTGCGAAGTGTTGAAAGTTATGGCGTTTTTATTGAACTTACCCCCAACCTCGCCGGTCTTGCCGAGGTAACACCAAATGTAATGGTAGGTATGAGAGTAAGTGTTTTTATTAAAAGTATAATTCCAGATAAAATGAAAATTAAACTTGCTATAGTTGATTCGTCGAATGAGCTTGTTGAACCTGAACCTCTTGTATATATGTATTCTGAAGAAAGGATAGATACCTGGAAATACTCGCCATCAAATTGTGTTAAATGTGTTGAAACTCAATTTGTTACAAATTAAGTATGAGCTATGTTGGCTATATAATAATTATAGGTGTTTTCATCAACTGTGAATAACTTAAAAAGGCTTGAAATTTTTAATTTCAAGCCTTTTTAGTTATTCGATTATATTTTTGCTTTGGTCAATTTTAACTGATAATCGATTTGTGTTTTCAGAAATAAAAGTGAATGTCCATATACCACTGTCTATATCAAAATTTGTATTTATAAACTCGCAATTTTTATAATCGTCAGATAATTGACCGTTGATTTTTCTAAGTGCATCATCATAAGTTAAAATATCTTTAGCAAGTTCGGCGGTTGAAAGTATTGACATAGCTTCTTCACCGTATTCGTCCCACCATACACTTGCACCCTCATTATAAACAGTATAGCATCCCGGCATATCGTTAAAAATTATAAAATCCCACAGTTCTTTATTGTCGTAAACATATTTCGTTGCGTCTTTTCCTGCAATAACAGTAGGAAAAGTTTCAAGGCCTGTTCCGCAAAGCCCCAAAAAATTCTGCCATGTAAGTGCTATTTTACCCTCGGTCTCACCCTCAGTCCAGAATCTTATACCAAAAGTATCGTTGTCGTACTCTATTTTTCATAATTCCAACCTGCAAACTTTTCAAGTGACATATTTGCATATTTATAGCAGTTTTCTATTCTTAAATTTTCATAATTAAGCCGTGCGACAGTAATATTATTTTTGCTCTTCGGCTCAATAAGGATATGCCATAGTGCCATATCATCTGTTACTTCTTGAGGAGTTATACGCTCTATATCAACATATGCTTCTCCTTTTTCATTTGTTGTTACTTTTTTGACAGTGTGTCTAATGGAACCGCTTGGTTCTTCGTATACGGCTATTAAAAGTATATTTTTTTTAAAGTATTCGTCGTTGTACTTATTATGACTGTCAACATATTTATCAAGTTCTGATTTTGTACGTATTACATCTATGTATGGGTATTTGGTGTTCTCAGTAAATTTATCTGTTCTAATATATTCTGCTGAAAATTCAACATCATTCTGTGTACTTTCTTTTTCGTCAGTACCTAGTATATCTTTCATACATCCGATAAAAAACGGGGTATTGGTTTCGCAATCGATAATCATATATACAAACGGTCTATTAAGATAAACAGTTTTGTATTCTGTAGGTATGCCTAATGCTACATACTCTTCATTTGTAGCAGCACCTGCTTTGGTGCCGCTTTCATCAATAGAAATAAATGCTTTGTGAAATACATTACTGATAAAAATATTGCCGGATTCTGATGTTCCGAGTTTTGAAAAATCTGCAATATTTACATCAAATGCATTGGTTACTCCCAGATCTTGAAGTGTATCTGATAATTCGGCGAAATATTCAGTTTTAAATTTTGGTATTGCTGTGTTTACAGTGACATTTTCAGCGTTGTTGATTATTTTTGAAATTTTTTCACCGGTAAGTGTTGAGATATAGTCGTTTATATCAATTTCTTCATCAGGAAGTAAAGCGGCAAAAGCATATTTGCGATCGGCGTAATATTTTATAAATCCACTTGCATTATAACTATCAAGATATAATTCGTCTGTGCCATACATAAAATCCACATTCTGTTTTGCTGAATTTTCAGCTGTAAAATCAGCTTTTCTTATTTGAGTTTCACTGTATATGGCCTCCCACTCAGCATCAAAAGCAAGCGCGTTTATAAGATACATAACGGCATCTTCATTTAAATCGCTGATAATATTATCTATCATACCGTCTGTGGCGCTTTTTACCCAGCTGTTAATATTTTTAGATGCCAAATTATTGAATTCTGTTTTATAAACATCTGCACTGTAATAGTCTGCATTAGTCTGTAAAAAATGTTTTTCCGCATTGAAATCGTTTCTGAACCAAATAGAATTTGCCAGACTAAGTTTGTATTTATCTCCCTGTGCAAGCTTTGTCAAATAAGTGTAAATGTATGAGTTAAGTTCATCTTTTGTCAAACCAAACAAACTTTCCATCTGGTTGAGTGTTTCACCGTCCGCGCCATTCATCGTCATTGCTAATGCACTTATGATAGATAGGGGAGAAATAAGCGTATTTTTGCCATCTTGCGCAATTTGTTTAAAAATATTTACAGCAAAATCTGTCATTTCTGTGCGTTCAGATAAATTTTTAATGCTATCAACTTCTTTAGCGGTTATTCCTTCCATAAGATCTGAAGCATTGGCTTTTAATGCACAGCCTGTTGTTGAAATGATAGTACAAGCAATTGTTATTAGTGATATTATTTTAATTATTTCATTTTTCATTAAATTCACCTCTTTATATATATTACAAATATGTAAAAGAAAATGTTGCAACAAAAATAAAAAGACGGCTTTGAGCCGTTTTATTTTATTACTGATAATGGGTCTATTTTGATTCCGTTTTCTGATATTTCAAAATGCAAGTGAGGTCCGTCTGATATCTCATAAATAGCAGTTTGGCCAACTTTGCCGACAATATCACCTTGATTTATTATCTGACCTTGTTCGAGTTCAACGCTGTCCTCAAGATTGCTGTAAGTTGATTTTTTTCCGTCTGTATGCTTAATAACAACTGTTATTCCAAATAAATCATCTGAACGCACTTCTTCAACTACTCCGTCGTTTACACATACTGCGTTTGTACCAAGTTGGGCACCTATATCAATACCGTCGTGTATGCGCCAGTCTTTAAGCGTGTTAGAATATACGGGTTGATCAAGAGAAAAACCTGTTGTTATTTCAGAATCAATTGGCATAATATATGACTTTGCTTTCACAATAGGGGTACTTTCTTCTTTAACGTTTGGTTCTGTTACTGTATCAGTTTTTTTATCTTCGGCTGTCGTATCTTTTTCAATTTCTGATTCCGTTACATCATCTTTTTTGTTGTCTACAGTATCGGTTATTTCGATCTCATTATCTATTGTATCATTGCTAATTGAATTTTGTACTGACTTATAAGAAATAAAACTAATTACACCGATTGCAGCAATACATATTCCCAATATAACATAATAAGTAATTTTCTTTTTAGGCGACTGATTTTCAAATATATTATTTTTATTATCCATAATTAAAACCTCCGTTACATCTATTTTAGACATAGGAAGATTATTTATACATTTTTTTAAAATTAA